>DATLKS010000961.1:0-1625 GCA_035538255.1 Terriglobales bacterium | reverse complement strand
GAATGTGCCGGCAATGGTTCCGGGCTGCGGTTCGCTGTGGTTCACTTGCGCCGCGCGTCGTCGACGTTTGCGATGATTCGTCTCGGCGAGGTTCACCAGCTCGAAGTAGATGGCAAACGCCCGCACCACCAGGAAAGCATGCCGCAGGTCCATCGAAGCCAGCGAAGGATCACTGGCGATTCTTCCCTGCTCACGCTGCTCAATGCTCAAGTTCCGCAGCCGCTCGACCGATTCGAAAACCGCCTCGCCCGCCTGCTCCTTTATTACTTCCCCGAGGATGCGTCCGAGATTGCGGACGTCACGGCGCAGCGGGGCTTCTTTCAACTCGCCATCAATTGCAATCAGCTCGCGCAGATGCTGCTGCTGATCACGCACCTGCCAGAGCGGCTCGACCGCATCCCGGCTGGCTGACTTTGGTGCAGGGGACATGGTTAAGAACTTATCAGAATGCGCAAAGAAGGGGCGTCAAGGAATGTTGCTGCTGGCACTAAGATATTTTCTGAAGATCATTCTTTAACCGGCATTTAAGCGGCAGTTCCGTGCTCGCGCATCCAGGAGAGAAGCTTGGCATCGATCTTCGGCGCTTTGGGATCATAGCCTCCGGCAATCAGCTCAGCTTTGAATTTGGACTCAGCTTCTTCCGGGAGTTCCTTGAGTTTTGCCAGGACGAACGCCTCGGCGACATCACTCTTATCGCAGGGCAGAGTTGCGACGGCCTTGAATACTTCGGCAGTGAATTCATTGAGCACAAGATAGTCGTCAAGAATATTTCTGTCGTGCATGGACCGTAGAAGGGGCACCCGAAGCATTACGCCGAAAACCTGCTCCTGCGAGATGGTGCCAGGATCAATACCGAAAGCAGCCAGAGCGCCGAGACCGCAAGTTTTATTTGCGCTGACCTGCGCCTCCAGTTCGTGCAATTGACTCCAAATCTTTTTCAGGTGATCAGGATCCGCAGTGGGGAGGGGACCACCTTTGCGATTGAACCGTTCTACAAAATCACTATTTTCATCTGGCATAAATACCTCGGCTTCGTATTCGAGCGCAGTTCGCTTTTGTCAGTTGCCGCCGCTTGAAGTCGGCGGTACGAACTTTACTCCGAGCTGATCGAAGATGAAGGCGTTTACGTCTGCATCTTCTTCGATTCTCTCGCTCAAGGCTGTGCCAAAACCATGGCCAGCCTTCGAGGTTGTTCGCAAGAGAACCGGATGTCCCGAATTGGTCGCAGCCTGGAGGGCCGCGGTCATTTTGCGCGAGTGCGCGGGATTCACGCGTGCGTCATTGTCACCGGTCAGGAAGAGCACGGCGGGATAAGCTGTGTTCTCCTTCACGTGATGGTAGGGAGAGTACGCGTATAGAGCCTGGAACTGCGCAGGATCCTTCACTGATCCATATTCTGTCGTATTAAAAGAGCCGTTCGGATCCAGTTCCACGCGCAGCATGTCATAGATACCGACGAAGGAGACCACGGCGCGAAACAGCTCCGGATGCTGAGTGATCTCCGCACCCATCAGGAGGCCGCCGTTGCTTCCACCTACCGCAACCAGATGCTCCGGCGAGGTGTATTTCTGATCAATGAGGTATTGCCCGCAGGCGGCGAAGTCGTCAAACACATTCTGCTTCTT
>DATLKS010000960.1:0-2680 GCA_035538255.1 Terriglobales bacterium | reverse complement strand
ATCGCTGCGTCGCGTGAAGTGGAACCCGATCCTGGTAGCAAAGCGGCTTTCTTTGCGTGCTGCAGTTCTGTCCAGACTAGCTTGACGGGGCGGCGGAGTGCGGTCCATTTTGAGCCATTGCCAGGGTTGTGTTGTTGGGTGCGTTTTGCGGGGGGATCGTCGGTCACGCCGACGAAGTAGGAATTGTCGGAGCAGAGTAATACCAGTCGACGAACTCATTGGTCGCGTGACGGTGGCCTCGTTGGAATCTGGGCTGGTGAGACTGTGTGACTTCCTCTTCCTGGGGAGCTTGGGCACTCCCGTGAGCTAGCGGATCAGCTAGGGATGTCCTGTGGTTAGCAATCCGCTAGCGCGCGGGCTTTGCGGTTGGACGGAAGAGTGCGGGGATGAAATCGAGGTCCGACGATTCCGCAACAGCGATGCGTATCTGGAACTGCATCACGTCCGGAGGGACGGGATGCTGGTATTCGCGAAGCGAACAGAGCAGGACCTGATCGAGAGGCTGGTTGCCTGTTCGGACCAGGCGGTAGATCTTGACTGCGAGGGCTTCTGCCGCACCGGGCGTGAGCAGGAGCGGAATGAAAGAGTCGAGGCTCGCGAAGCTGTGCTCAGGAGGAACGATGCCCCGCTTTTTGAGGAGCATACACAGGAGCTCGAAGCTCTCGCGCTTGGTGGAAGTGGGAAAGATGGGAATTTTGACGTCGACGCGGCCGGGGCGTTTGAGATCAACCTCGATGAGATCGGGGCGGCTGGTAGCGAGCACCCAGATGACACTTCCGCGGTTGGAACTGTTTCCCATTTCTTCCGCGAGCATGGAGTAGATACGGCCGCTGATGCCGGAATCGCCGCCTGAAGCATCGCGGCGGCCTAGCGACTGGTCGGCTTCATCGATAAACACGTAGCAGCGGCCGAGCGCATGAATCAGGCGGAATATTTTTTCGAGGTTGCCTTCGCTGCTGCCAACCCATTTGTCGCGGAAGTTTTTCATTTTGACGATGGGAACGGCGGCTTCTCCGGCAAGACATTCAACCAGATAGGTCTTGCCGGTGCCGACAGGTCCGCACAAGAGATAGCCTTTGGGAAGCGCTGCGGTGTCGTTGTTGCGCCACAGCTCGATGTCTTGGCGGAGCCAGGCTTTGATGGAGTCCAGACCATGAACGTCGTCGAGTGTGCGCTGGGTTTCGAGAAATTCGATGAGGCCATTGGTGTCGTTTTCGACGAGCTCTTTTTTGATTTTGGCGAGGTCAGCGGAGAGGAGAGCTTCCTTACGATGTTGCTTGGTCTTCACGACGCTTTCAAGGGCGCTGAGCGTAGTGCCGGCAAGCTGGGCAGCTGAATTGGGAACATCTTTTGCCAGCTCCGACATGGCGATGCTGTGGCCGGCGGAAAGTTGCTGAAGAGCCTCGCCGATTTGCGACACAGTTGGCAGATCGATCTTGACGCGGCAGGCGCGCGGATTGTTCACGACCAAGGGATGCAGGTCGTTGAGGTTTTCTGTCAAGAGGAAGGTAGCAAGAGCGTGGCCGGTGAGCAGCGAATCGTTAGCCCAGTCGCGAATGAGGGACGCGAGGGCGTTTAAGTTGTAATCGAGGCCACCGGGCGAGGGCGGCGCTAGGAGGTCGGCATTCTTTATGATGCAGCCGACCTGCACTGCGGGTTGATTGAGACGCGCGAGATTCGCGCAATAGCGGAAATAGCGCGTAAGGGTTTCGACCGCGGGGCGCGGGGATTTCCAGTCCTTCTGGCTTTCCTGAAAAGCGGGCCACTTTGAAAAGAGCTCGGCGCCTTTCTCGATACGAATGCCATTGCCGAGATCGTAGCTGAGGACGACATCGAAGCGAGTAAGCAGGCCGGAGAGAAGGAATTCGGACAGAGCACCGAGGCGGGTTCCGCTCGCGGACTGCAACAAGACGGAGTCGGCAATGTTGCCGTAAAGCAGAAACTGGTTGGCAGCATTCGATTCATAGCGCTCAATGAGCGATTGCGCCCACACGGGTAAATTCTGCGGAGGAATACGCGCCAGAGCCGGAGTTGAGGAGAGCGAAGCGGGTTCGCTCATGAGGTTCCGCCGACTGTGGTCTTAGCGCGAGGCTGGTCATAGTCGCGATCCACGTCGGCGATGACGGACTCGGCATCGCCGAACAAACCGCCACTCACGAGATCGCTGGCCAGTTGCAGGTCCGTCGAGATGGTCTGCGGTTTGCCTTGCATGGCGGCATTGTCCAGAATGAGGTCCACCTGAGACTCCACGCGCGTGAGATCGCTCTCTACTTCTTCAAGGGATTGTTCGCGACGCTCAATATTTGCGAGGCGGCGCTTGAGGATGTCGAGCGTGGCGGCTTTGGACTGATGAAGTGCCGGCGTTTCCTGCACATCCTGCAAATCTCGTTGGATGGAAAGAATCTTGCGCTGAAGACTTTCGGCGGTATCGTCGGTGCCGGCGGTGAGCAGGTGAAAGCGTGCGATGAGGAGCTAGTGTAGACCCACTTTAGGTTGTCGAGAGCATCGCGATTGGTTTCGATGAGGAACTCTTCGGCTTGCGCATTGCGGTAGACGTCGAGAACCTTGGCGCACTTGCGATCCAGCGCTTCGATGCGCTTGCGATCGTCCGGCGGAAGGGCCTGAACGAGGGCTGTGCGCTTCACTTGCGAATCGCCGCTGGTCAATTGACGTTCGGTGG
>DATLKS010000959.1:0-2857 GCA_035538255.1 Terriglobales bacterium | reverse complement strand
CCATCGACGCAGTGGCCGAACTGCGCGTCCTCTCAAATTATGAAGCCGAATACGGACGCAATAGTGGCGCCGTGGTTAACATCGTTACCAAAAGCGGAACCAACCAATTCCATGGTTCCGGGCTGGAGTTCCTGCGCACCGGACAGATGGGTGCGCGAAACTTCTTCAACAACGTTGGCGGAAAGAATCCATTCCACAACAACCAATTCGGCGGTGCGCTCGGCGGACCAATCGCGAAAGACAAGACTTTCTTTTATTTGGACTATGAAGGCCAGCGTGAGAGCGGAGCCCAGGCGGGCTTAAGCTGCGTCCCCGATCCCAAGCAGATCGCTGCAGATGAGGCAACAAACGGAGCGCCTAACCCGGTGATTGCGGCGCTGCTCAAACGCAATCCATGGCCTGGGCCCAATCTTCCAGTGACGAGCAATGACACTGGATGCCCGAATGGCGGAAATCTTTCGACCGCTACGCGCTTCAAGAACCGAGTAGACAGCGTGATCGCCAAGCTCGACCACAACTTCAACAGCAGCAACCTGCTCACTGGACGTTAATACTTCGGCGACAGCGATCAAAGCTTCCCGTTTGCGCAGCTCGCCGGAGGATTGTTGCCCGGCTTCAACACTGTCACGCCCACACGCGTCCAACTGGTTTCGCTTTCTTACGTGAAGATCGTCAATCCTCATCAGGTGAATGAGGCGCGTCTCGGATGGAACCGCTTTGCGGAAGGTTTTTTCCCGGAAGATCGGACATTTAATCCAAGTTCGATCGGGCTGAACACGGGCGTCACAGCATACGACTATGGCTTGCCTAAGATCTCCGTCACCGGATTCTCGGTGATCGGCGCCACCGCGAGCGTTCCGCGCGATCGTGTCGACTCTAATTGGCACTTCATCGACAACTATTCCTGGAAGACAGGTAGGAACGACCTCAAGTTCGGCTACGAGTACCGTCGCACGACGATTGCGATCACCCAGGATTCGAATTTTCGTGGCAAGCTCTCGTTTGCTACTTTGAGCGACTTCCTACAAGGAAACACTTCTCCTACTTCGCCCGGTTCACAGGCTCAGGGAAGAACCCGCCGCCATTCCGTGGAGAACAACAACAGTCTTTACTTGCAAGACAGCTATCGTGCAACGCAGCAACTCACGCTGAATTTCGGACTGCGCTGGGACTACTTCGGCGTGGTCAGCGAACGTGACAATCTCTTCTTCAGATTCGATCCGGCTACTGACGCGCTGCAGCGCGTCGGCATGAGCGGCGGACCCTCGAATCTCTATGAGCCCGATTACAACAACTTCGCTCCCCGAGTGGCGTTTGCATACGACCTCACTGGGAAGGGCAAGACGGTTGTGCGTGGCGGCTGGGGGCTTTTCTATGACGCCTTCTCGCAGGACATCTTTCTTGGACACATTCCCTACAACTGCATCTTTTGTCCGGGACCTGCATACTCCGGAGTCGGGCCGGCACCTATATCATTTGCGACCGCAACGGCCACGTTGGTGCCTAACGCTCCGGTCTACTCCGGTCCTGCACCGCTCGGGGACTTCTTCGGCGTGAATCCCAACATCCGTACTCCCTATGTTCAGAACTTCAACCTCAATTTGCAGCGGCAAATCTCCAGTAAAGCGGTAGCGCAGGTCGGATATGTCGGCGCGAAGGGAACCAAGCTCTTTCGCTTCCGCGATATCAACCAACCGAGTCAAGCTGCAATTACAGCAGCCGATCTGGCAAACGGCGTTTCGAGCTACGGCGTACCGCGCCCATTTACCAACTTCTTCTACATCAATCAGGAAGAGTCCACCGCCACTTCGATTTACCACAGTCTGCAGGCGACCGTGCGCTTAAGCGGATTCCACGGACTCACCTCGCAGGTCAACTACGTCTATTCGCATTCCATCGACAATGCCAGTGACAGCGAGGATTTCATTCCCAATGCGGCACAACCGAACAACAGTCTGGCGCCGAAACTCGAGCGCGGCAGCTCGAATTTCGATATCCGCAACCGCTTCACCTGGAACTTCAGTTATGAATTTCCGAATCTCAACGGCGGTCACGCGAAACTCACGGACGGATGGGGACTGGACGGAGTCTTGAGCCTGCAGGACGGCCAGCCGTTCTCCTTCAACTACAACTTTGAAGGCGACTACTCCGGCGCAGGCGAGGGATTCGATAGGCCGGACCGCATCGGTCCGGTTCACTACGGAAGCACGCCGTTCAACTTCATCGACCTCACATCATTTCGTGTGCCCTGTACCATCCTTCCAGGCAACCCTTTACCTGGCAGTTCGGTTGCCGATACAGACTGCGTTGCGGGCACGCGCCATTTCGGGAACTTAGGTCGAAACTCGCTGCGCGGCCCGAGCTTCAAGGAGTTCAATGTTTCGATCTTCAAGAACACCACGCTCTCTGAGCACGTCATGCTGCAGCTTCGCGCTGAGTTCTTCAACCTCCTCAATCATCCCAATTTCGCAAATCCCGAGCTCCCCAACTTCATTGCCGATCCGGCGCTCAATGGATTTGCGCCGGGAGGCCGTGGGACAGGAACGGGGTCATATGCCTTAAGCGCCACAGGTGATGTGGGAATCGGAAACCCATTTCTCGGAGGCGGAGGGCCGCGTGGAGTGCAGTTGGCCGCCAAGATCACCTTCTGAGTGCGCCACGAGCAAAGCGAGAGGCGCCATACAACTCACTTTGCGTAACTGTGTAGTCGATGAGGGTAGGTCCCTAGGAGTCGTCTTGCAGGAGAGGACTTCAAACCACCTTCCGCTGCTGCGGGTAAAAGCCGTGGTAGTGAGCAGTGAAGGCTAAAAGGCCCGGAAATGTATCGGGTCAGGTAACTCCCAGGAAGAGGAACGAT
>DATLKS010000958.1:0-9091 GCA_035538255.1 Terriglobales bacterium | reverse complement strand
AAGAGGCCCTCGCGCGGCACCAACAGCACATCCAGGATGAACACGATAAGGTCACGGCCGTTGGCGGTCTGCACATTCTCGGCACCGAGCGCCACGAATCGCGCCGCATCGATAATCAGCTTCGCGGACGCGCTGGGCGCCAGGGTGATCCCGGATCCTCGCGCTTCTATCTGTCGCTCGAAGACGATCTCATGCGCATCTTCGCCAAGGAGTGGGTTTCAAACCTGCTCCAGCGGCTGGGAATGGAAGAAGGCATCCCGATCGAGTCGAAGCTGATCTCGCGCCGCATCGAAGCAGCGCAGAAGGCAGTTGAGGCGCAGAACTTCGAGTCCCGCAAACACCTGCTCGAATACGACGACGTCATGAATAAACAGCGCGAGGCCGTTTATGGCCTGCGCCGTCAATTGCTCGAAGGCATCGATCAGAAGGATCTGATTCTTGAGGATTATGTTTCGAGCATCGTCGCCGACCTCCTCGATCAATACGCGCAGCGCGATCAACATGCTGAGCAGTGGGACGTCAATGCTCTTAAGCAGCAGATATTCACCCGTTTCGGAGTGGACCTTGCGGCCGAAGGCGTGGAGCTAGAACGCCTCAATCGTTCCGAATTGGGCGACGCTATCTTTGACAAGCTTAAAGCACGATACGAAGCCAAAGAGAAGCTGATCGGCGCCGATGCCATGCGCTATCACGAGCGCATGATCATGCTTAGCGTTCTCGATGGGCAGTGGAAAGACCACCTGCTCAGCATGGACCACCTGAAGGAAGGCATTGGTCTGCGCGGCTACGGCCAGCACGATCCGCTAGTCGAGTACAAGCGTGAGTCCTTCGAGATGTTCGAAGCGATGATGCAGCGCTTCCAGGAAGAAACGGTCCGATACTTGTATCTGCTGCAGGTGATCGAAGCCGAGCCGCAGCGTCAGCAGGCTGCCGCCCCAGGAGACGGACTAACGATGGACGGCGTTCCCTTCGATCCGACGCGGCCAGTCGCTCCACCTCCGGGTCACAATGGAAATCGCCGTGCCGCAACCTCTATGGACGACATGGAGCGCGAATTCCGTCGCAAGAAGGAACGTGAACTCCAGCAGGCCCGCATGGCTGGAGCCGGCGAAGCCCTCGTGCAACAGCGACGCGTTGGAGAAAAGGTAGGCCGCAACGATCCCTGTCCCTGCGGCTCAGGGAAGAAATACAAAAAGTGCTGCGGCGCCTAAATAGCTGCCAGCTATCAGCACTCAGCATTATCCTTCGGGCAAAACACACGTTATCAGACCGTCCTGAGCGGAGGGGGTCCCGCGCGCTCTTTTCCAGCGCGGCAGCCGGAGTCGAAGGACCTTTTGTTTTTGCTTTGCCTTCTCACGGTGCAGTGAGCTCCCAACTTAAGATCTGCCGATCTCGGCCCACGTCATCTCGCGGGCTTTGCTGCCACTCTTTGCTCGCCACTCGCTAAACATCTGGGCATAGCTCATCGTGATGTACTCGGATTCTTTGATCTCCAGCCGGGCGGCAGTGCGATCAATCCATTCCGCCGTACCCTCAAGCTCAGCGATATAGCCGATAGGCGTTTCGTCGAGAACAATATGACCCTGTCCGTCACTCCACTCTGCGCGGTATTTCTCGTACCGGAATGACGGATTAAGTTCTAATGATTCGAAGATATCCGCCAATGCCTCTCCATCCTCAACCTGTGTCTCTGTCTCCATTCGCGACTTGTGTTTGCCGGCACTTCCCTTACTCTTGTGAGTAACGGTCCACTTTTCGCCGTACTTACGAATACGCAATACTTCGCCGCGCCTCCGCAAACGTCCATCGGAGAAGTCATAGAGCGTGTTCATCTCGTGAGTTCGTGGTGTGAGCAACTTGAATCCCGAAGAGGCGAGCTTGCGAGTGAGCGCCTCAACATCAGCAACGCGCAGCTTGACTTCGATTTCCTGGGCCGGCGGCATGGGAAGAATTGTAGCCGCTCGGAAGAAAGCACTCATCCGTCGGCACTCAGCATTCAGCACTCAGCCAGCGGCCTGCATGGGAATCGTTGCGAAATAATTCGCAGCGTCGGCTGAACCTTGTGATGCCAAAAAACAGGGAAAGAACATCGGCGCAACTATAAGCTGGTAAATGGCTGAATGCTGAGTGCTGAATGCTGACTGCTTCTTTCACTCCATATCATTCTCGTTGATCGATACCGGCCCATTCACGGTTGAGAGCTTCACCAAGGTCGGACCAGTTCCGAACTGGACGCTCTTGTTGCTGTCGTCAAAGTCTTTACGTGCGCCTTCGCATCTGGAGCAATGGAAAGGGGAATAGCCGCGGGTTTGCACTAGAACCCCGGAGAGGTAGTCCGTTGGGATTTTCAGCGCCAGCGGACCGTTGGTTGATTCGGCATCGAGTCCCTTCCCATTCCAGGAAGTTCCTGCAAGCTTCACCGCGATAGGGCCATTCTCGGCGCGCAAGCGCACATCCCCGCCTCCGCCCGCGTAGCTGATGGGACCATTGGTGATCTCCGCGCTGATCTCCCCCGGCGAGTTCCTGATTGAAAGCGGCCCATTTGTGTTCTGCACTTCCACCTTGCCGCTGAGGTCTGCGACGGAGATTGGCCCATTCAGTCCGGTAAGCGATAGAGAACTCGCGCGCGGAGCCTGGACGATCAGGTATGCCGTCCAGTCACTGTCGTCCGGCCCTTGAACCGTGAGCTGCCCGCCCTCGAACGACGTTTTGATCTGCTGCAATAAGCGTTCTGCAGTTGACTGCTCGTCGCTGAGCGCGGCCTTGCAGCTCAGTACGGCGAAGTCCTTGCGGTCTGTGCCGTAAATGTAAATTCCTCCATTCTGCGCGGCCTTCACACGAATCGTGGATGAGGTCTCCGGCAGCGTAAGGCGTTCTTCGGAGCGGGCAAGTTCACGGTCGTCAGAGCGGATGTGGAGCTGATCGCACGAGGTAACACGCTCATCGCCGTCAACAGAGACACTGAGTCCGTGATGGCCGTGGCTGGCATAAGCCTGCGCGTTAAGACCAACAAACGAGAAGAGCGTAAGAGCAACCAGAGTAGTCGGACGAGGCATCGCATTAACCTCCTGTCTGGCAGATAGACTTCGGGGCGCAGCCGGGGTTAGCAGAACATTTTTGGGAATTTGACCTCATTTGTTGGCGCTATCCGGCGCATTCGCAAATGTACAAACGTAAAGAAGAGTTGTGCCGACTCCGCTTGCTTCCCAGCACGACAAATATTGCTGTACAATTTTGGGTTTCCGGTCTAGGGGTCCAAGACTGTCTATCCGTATCGGTCTCTCTTGAAGCAGTTCCCGGTGTAGTTTCTTTGGAGGAAACGCGATGTCACCTCGCTTTTTGAGTTTTTTAGGCCGTGTCGTTCTGGCACTCCTGACTTTGTCGATAGGAGTAGCCGCGCAGTCGAACCAGGGAGCTACGACGCAACCAAATAACGCAGTGGCGCAGACCGCTCCCACACCGCCTCAAAATCCGCCGCCGTCCACATACTCTTCCGACGAGAATCAGCCGTCGAAAGCCGACGGTTTTGCCGGATACTCATGGCTCAGCCCGAACGGGGCTGTCAATGGCAATAAGGGTATTACGAATGGTTTTAAGGTCGCAGGCTCATATTGGGTTAACAAATACTTCGGCGGAGTAGTTCAGACGGGGAACCATTTTGGTGATATCAACACCATCAATACCCTCACCGCCGGGCCTACATTTCGAATTCCCATGCAAGGACTCACGCCGTTCGGTCTGGCGACCTTCGGCATCAATCACGAAGAGGCGAAGGGTTTTGGCAGATCCGTTGGCTTCGGATTCGTGGGCGGTGGCGGATTCGATCTGCAGGCATTCAAGAAGCTTTCCATTCGCCTCATCCAGGCAGAGTACGAATATGGACATCACAACTTCGGATTCGTGAAGGGCCCCGGTTCTGGTTCCGTCCGCGACAACATGGGCGGAGTAAGCCTCAGCGGCGGTCTCGTCTTCCATATGGGAACGCTCGGACCGCCTCCTGCTCCGCCGACTGCCTCCTGCTCGGCGCAGCCGACTGACGTAATGGCAGGCGAGCCGGTACAGATCACCGTGCAGCCGTCCGGATTTAATCCCAAGCGCACTCTCACTTACACCTATACCGCCACTGGCGGCAAAGTGAACGGCACCGGTCAAACGGTGAACGTTGACACTGCCGGTCTGGCTCCGGGTTCCTACACCGTCACGGCGAACATCACCGATGGCAAGAAGGGGACTGCGAGCTGCAACGCGACATTCAATGTGAAGCAGAATCAGCCGCCGACGATTTCGTGCTCGGCCAATCCAACAACGGTGCGTCCGGGCGACACCGCCCAGATTACCTGCCAGGGAAACAGTCCGGATAACCGCCCGCTGACCTACAAGCATGAGTCCAGCTCGGGCAACATTACACCGAATGGACCGAATGCCACTCTAAACACTCAGGGTGCGCAGCCGGGTCCCATCACGGTGACCAGCACAGTCACTGACGATCGCAACCTTAGCGCGAATACGCAGACGACTGTAACGGTTGAGGCTCCGCCTCCTCCGCCCCCGCCGCCGCCGCAAGCGAGCAAGATCAATCAGATTGAGTTCCCGAATGCGGCCAAGCCATGGCGCGTCGATAACACTGCAAAGGCGGTGCTTGATGACGTGGCATTGCGTCTGCAGCGCGAACCCGATTCCAAGCTCGTTATCGTAGGCTCGAAGGATCCCAGCGAGAGGCGTCCGAACCTCGATGCTGAACGCGCTGTCGATGCGAAGTTCTACCTGACGAACGACAAAGGCATCGATCCGAGCCGTATCGAGTGCCGTTCAGGCGGAACTGCGGGCAAGGTCGCTGAGTTCTGGATCGTACCGGCCGGCGCGACCTATCAGGGCTCCGAACCGGTGGTGGATGAGAACAAGATCAAACCGATCCCGGATCATCCAGCGCCGAAGAGGGCTCCGGCACGCCGACGCGCCGCCCCCAGAAAGCCGGCCGCGTAGTCAGAACTACCATGTGAATTTCGGCCGAAGGAGCAATCCTTCGGCCGATTTCTTTTTGGGATTTTTTCTGAGTTCGGTGGGAGACGCGGTACGTCACGTCCCCGCGAGCACTCCGTTACAAAGGCCATTCCCAGGCCTTACGATAGGCCGAGTTCTGCGGATAAAATGACAAGGTAATTCGCAAATCCAGAGCTGCGGAAATCCATACGGCCTGAAGCAGCGTCGAATATAGACAAAAGCTTCGAGGCTGCGCGGCTTCGAAGCTTCGGAGCTTATTTTGCTGATGCGATTTATCCCTTTCGTCGTGGCGCTTTTGCTGTCGTTGCCGCTCGAGGCCCAGACATTCATTTCAGTCGGCCCGGAAGGAGGCGACGTGCGTAGCCTTTCTGCCGATCCGGCGAATCCGCAACGCATCCTGCTGGGCACCAGCGCCGGACAGATCTACCGGTCCACAGACGCCGGCAAAACCTGGCAGCGCTTCGTCCGAATTGGGAAGGGCAACGACTACGTAGTCGATCACATCATCTTTGATCCCAAGCAGTCAGGCACAATCTACGTCGCTGCCTGGACACTCGAGCACGAGGGCGGCTCGGTCTTCAAGAGTACCGATGACGGGCACACCTGGGCGCCTCTGTCCGCCATGGAAGGCAAGTCAGTACGCGCGCTGGCCATTGCGCCGTCCGATCCGAACACGCTCATCGCCGGTGCGCTCGATGGCGTCTATCGCTCGCGCAACGGCGGCGAAACCTGGGCGCGCATCTCGCCCGAGTCCAGTGCGGAGATCAAGAATATCGAATCCATCGCCATCGCTCCCGCTGATCCAGAGACGATCTATGCCGGCACCTGGCACCTGCCCTGGAAGACCAGCGACGGCGGGCGCTCCTGGCATAACATTAAGCAGGGCGTCATCGACGACTCGGACGTCTTCTCCATCATCATTGATCCCATGCAGCCGCAGGTGGTCTATGCCAGCGCCTGTTCCGGCATCTACAAGAGTAATGACGCAGGCGAGCTCTTTCACAAAATTCAGGGTATTCCCTTTTCAGCACGGCGCACCCGCATCCTCAAACAAGATCCCAACAACCGCGACATCATATATGCCGGTACTACCGAAGGACTCTTTAAGACCGCCGACGCCGGCCAGAGCTGGCGCCGCATCACCTCGACTGACGTAATTGTTAATGATGTGCTGGTCGATACGCGTGACAGCAGCCACGTAATGCTCGCGACGGATCGCAGCGGTGTGCTCGCCAGCAGCGATGCCGGCGTAAGCTTCGAGCCCTCAAACACAGGATTCGCACACCGGCAGGTTGCCGCGCTCGCTGTCGATCCCGATGACCCCAACCCGCTGTACTCCGGATTAATCAACGACAAACAATATGGCGGCGTCTTCGTCAGCCACGACCAGGGCGCGCATTGGAAGCAGATCAGCGGCGGCCTCGGCGGTCGCGACATTTTCGCTCTGCGCAAAGCCGGCACGCACCTGCTGGCCGGCACCAGCAACGGTGTGTTCGAGCTGGCAGCATCTACCGATCGGTGGCAACCGCTCGACCGGATCGCCAATGTCAACATCGTGACTATTCGCAAGGCTACCAGGACGCGCAAAGTCATCACCCGCAAGATCATAAAATCGAGCACGCTCCGGGCCCGCGTCACCGACATTGAGGCCCGCGAGAGTCACTGGATCGCAGCCAGCACCCAAGGAATCTTTACAAGTTCCAATCTAGGACACACCTGGGAGGGCGGACCGCTCCTGGGCCACTCGGAGTTCACTCTCGTTCGTACTAGCCCCAGGCTAATCGCCGCCGCCGGGCACAACTTTCTGTTGACCTCCTCGGACGCGGCCGCGCAAGCTTCCAAAGCCGGATGTCAGTTCGTTGGCTGCGAATGGCGCGAAGCGAAGCTGCCCAAGATCATCAGCTCCATTAACGATATCGCTATCGATGCAAACGACGGCATCTGGCTCGCGTGCCGCGAAGGCCTCTACCACAGCAAAGACCAGGGCGAAACCTGGCAGCGCCTCGAGAAACTTCCGGTAGTGAATCTCGCTTCGGTATTCTACGATACTAACAATCACCGCATGTTGGTCACAGGCCTTAATTCCACCGAAGTTTTTTCCAGTGAAGACGAAGGCCAATCATGGCAGCGTCGCGAGTCGGGTTGGCTCCTGCGCACCATCACCGAAGACAACGGCCGTCTGGTCGCCTCCACCGCCTTCGACGGCGTGATAGTGGAGAAACCCGTAACGGAATCGGCCGAAACCACTACCGCGGGTAATCAATAGCGGAGTTGACGAATAAAAGAAACCGGCCTCCACGGTGTCTTCGTTGCGACTCCATCAATTCGTCCCGCCAGCATGGATATTGTGCCCAAATCCAGCCAGGAGACCACGTTTCCCCGTTGCTGACCGACTCAATCGTCACGCTATAACTACCTGTCGGTTAAAGCTAGCAGCCAGCAACGAGCAGCTTCCTTTCATCCGCCCATGACAAAACTTTTACATCGCCATGACACATGCCCCGTGACGTGAGATCAAGCTCCTGTTCTGAGGAGATCTTCTATGAAAGACCTACTGAATGGTGTTGGAGGTTCCATTAATCGACGCACCTTCGTGAAGCACGGACTCACTGCGGCAGGCGCGGCGACAGTGAGTGGCACCCTGCTGGCCGGCGGCTCGCCCGCTTTTGCTGAGGGACCAGAAGAACGCAGCGGACGTCTCACGCAGGGCGACGCGGCCATTCTCCGATTCCTGGCAGCCGCGGAGATTATCGAAACGGACTTGTGGCAGCAATACAACGAACTCGGAGGAATCCAGGACAAAGAAGTTCCGGGCGGAAGCGGATGCGCGGCTTACATCAACGCTCTCACGCAGCTCGACACGGACATGCCGCAGTACATCCACGACAACACCGAGGACGAACTCAGCCACGAACTATTCATCAACGCGTATCTGGCGTCGAAAGGCGCAGACACAGTCGATCTTCATCAGTTTCGTAACCTGCCGAGCAGCGGCGTGCCTGGCGCTCAGCAGATCGGGCGGCTAACGAACCTGATGCAACTCACGGTCGATACAACCTGGTGGACGCGATACCGCAGCGACAGCAAGAACCCGGATTTCGGTGATTCGTTCGACCCTGCCGTTCCAAGTCTCGCCAAAGGACAACATCCGGCAATTCCCAGGAGTGAAGATGACTTGACGCCGGACAAGCACATCCAGGCGATCGCCAATACCGCCGGATTCCATTTTGGGACCATTGAGCAAGGCGGAACGAGTCTCTATCCGCAGCTTGCGCAACGCGTTTCCGATCCTGAAGTATTGCGAATTCTGCTGAGCATCGGACCCACCGAAGCCATGCACTTCCAGACATGGAGCGACAAGGCGGGCAATGCGCCTGCTCTCACTGACCCAAAAGATCCGAGCCTGGTATTTCCGGACCTCAACAACGATCCGAATTTTGGCGGTGAGGAGTTTCAGACCAATCTGATCATGCCCGAGCCAACCATCTTTCTGCGCAAGAAACTTGGGCCGTGTTCGATCGTTCGGCCGACAGAGACGAAGGGCGCGGCAATGGCAGCCCTGACCTTTCTTACCACAATGGGACTCTTCATCGGACAATCGCGCGCCTTCTTCGAATATATGGTCGACCTGGCCGAGGACGCAGACGAAGCCAGGCGCGGAGGCGACTAGCTGGGCAGACTCGGCCGGAGGAAGGGAAAAGCAAACGTAAAGCAGGAGGATCGCTCCGCAGCGGTTCTCCTTTCGTTGCCTTCAGGGCTCCGCAGTCTGGTGCATAAGCCGGACCGCCTATAATTTGCGGCGGAGCTTGGAATGTCTACATCTCGCCGGCAGTTTCTGATCGATACAGCCATTGCATATTTCGGAACATCCTTTATCTTTTCTGCCCACGCCCAGCAAACGACCGAGCCGCCGCCTGGAATGCCGCCCGCTTTTGGAACCGCTCCGCCGGTAGGGCCGGAGGTCTCTCCGGCAACATTTGCTGAAGCCGAAAAATTGGTGCAGGTACAGTTCACCGCTGCCGAACGAGGGCAGGCGGCTGGAAATTGGCGCAGTGCCATGGCTCCGCTATATGAGCGTCGGACCGGCCCA
>DATLKS010000957.1:0-1742 GCA_035538255.1 Terriglobales bacterium | reverse complement strand
GTGACGATCCGCCACCTCAGCATCGTACAGGCCGGTTTTTATGCTTCACTCGCGTTCTTCACGTTCGGGGTTGCCGAACCGATTGGAGGATGGATTGCCGACAACTTGATCCGCAGGGGCTGGGATGAAACGCAAGTCCGGAAAGGAATCGTGACCGGGGCTTTCTTTATGGGCCTGCTACTCATCGCAGCTATGCATACTTCGGATACTCGGATGGCTGTAGCGCTGTTGATCGGAGCTTCTCTGGTGGGGCTTTCTACCGGCAATCTGCTTGCAATTCTTCAAAGCTGCGCACCACTCGAAAAAGTCGGGATATGGACCGGAGCTGAAAATTTTGCAGGCAATCTCGCCGGGATCATCGCGCCACTGGCCGTAGGATTGTTGATCAAGCGGAGCGGCTCGTATGTTCCAGGTTCTGAGCTCGGCTCAATCGTTCTTCTTTTAGGACTGCTCGCCTACTGGTTCGTAGTCGGTGAATTAAAACCCCGATTATCTTAGCTCTGCGAGCTCCCCTAAAGCTTCGCATCCCGCCGTCGGCCTACTAGCTATCGAGTCATAGAGGTACTGAAGCCACAAAGCGTCGGGAGTTGACACCGCTAGGGGAGCGACCTAGCAGGCCGCTGAAAAAATTGTGTAGAGAAGCAGTTCCCCTCCTCCTTAGCGCCACTTTCAAGAAGTTAGAGGTGATTGTTCGCGTTTTTCTCGCGCTGCCGAGCCCCAGGTGGGCGTTTCGGCGTCCTGCAAAGACACCACGACACCGGACTTACTGCGCAGGAATGGCCATCAGGTTTCGCATGCGCACCAGGTTGTAGGCCGCGCAAGCGAAGGTAAACAGCCAGTCCACTTTCAACGTTCCGCGATGCCGCACCTTGCGCAGCAACGCAATGGTCTTCAGCCAGCCAAAACATTCTTCGATGCGCTTCCTTTTCTTCTGGCTGAGGCGATAGCCCGCCTGTTGTGTCGTGCGCCCGTCAATGGCGCTGCCGCCGCGACGCCCCAGGTTTTGCGCCACGTGGGGCGTTACGCTCATGTTCCGGCACTCGCGCACAAACTCCGCAGTATCAAATCCCTTGTCCCCGCCCACGGTCACCTGCCCGGTTCCCGGAACCTCCTGCAGCATGGCCATCGCCGCATCCCGCTCGGCTGTGCCCGTGGCTTCCCACACTACGCTCGACACAATCAAGCCATGACGATTCTCCACCAGCAGATTTCCGCTGTAGCTCAACTTCGCCTCCTTGCCTTCGCTCTTGCGTGCCATCCTGGCGTCTGGGTCTGTTTTCGATGCGTGCGTCTCGTTCGAACGCTTCTCCCCGTGAAAATTCACCGTGGGATTTCCCGGATCGTCCGGCGGAGGTGAGCTCTTCTTATCCTTGGGTTGATAACTCTTCACGCTGGCCCAGGCTTCCAATAGCGTGCCGTCCACGCTGAAGTGCTCGTCCGATGTCCAGCCCCTCTCTCGCGCCTGCTCCACCACCCGCGCCAGAAATTCCTTGGCCACCTCAGCCTCCAGCAACCGGTTGCGGTTCTTGGTGAACACCGTGGCATCCCACACTGCATCATCCAGATTCAGTCCCACAAACCAGCGAAACAAAATGTTGTAGTCCATCTCTTCCATCAGTAGCCGCTCGCTGCGCACCGAATAGAACATCTGCAACAGCTGTGCCCGCAACAACTGTTCCGGCGGAATCGACGGGCGTCCCACCTTCGCGTACATCTTGCTGAACTGCGGCGACAGCTGCTTC
>DATLKS010000956.1:0-1719 GCA_035538255.1 Terriglobales bacterium | reverse complement strand
CGGGTGATAGTGCAAGTTCGTTGGCTCGGGCCAGCACCGCTTTGGCCAGCGGGTGCTCCGATTTGCGTTCTGCAATGCTGGCGATTCTTAAGATCTCTTGCTCGGAGACACCATCTGTGGGAAGTACTTGTTGGATCTGGGGGGTTCCAAACGTTAGCGTTCCGGTTTTGTCGAGCAAGACAGTGTCGACCGCTGCCAGGGCTTCCAGATAGAGCCCGCCTTTGATGATGGCTCCATGGTGTGCAGCTCTCCCGATTGCGCCCAGGATAGCCAGGGGAGTTCCGGCGGCGATGCCGCAAGCGCCGGCGACGATGACGACCGAAATTGTGGATCTGATGTTATGGGTGAGGAGGAAGGTCAGGATGGCGGCGCCCAATGCAAAATACACGAGATACCCGGCCAGCCGATCCGCTGTCTTTTGAATCGGGGCTCGCGATCTTTCCGCTCGTTCTACCGCTTCCACGATCCGTCCGAAAGTGGTATCACGGCCAAGCTTTTCCGCTCTGATCTCTAGGGCCCCGGATTGATTGATGGTTCCGGCGAATACAGCCGCGCCCGGGAACTTCTCTACCGGCATGGGTTCGCCCGTAATGGCTGCCTGCTCGACAAATGAAGATCCGTCCAGCACGATGCCATCGACAGGAACGTGTCCTCCAGGCTTGACGAGCACGGCATCGCCGATTTGAACATGGTCTGAGGGGATCTCCGTGAGCTCGCTGTTGCGCCGGACCGTGACTGTGCGGGGAAGAAAATCGAGTAGGTTTTGAATCGCCCGGCGACCTCGACCGACGGTAAAGCCCTCCAGGACCTCGGCTGCGAGGACAAATCCGGTGATGACTAACGCCGTGAAGAATTCGCCTATAGCGAGAGCGGCGAGCAGGGCGATGGTCATTGAAAGCTCCATCGTCATCTTGCGCTCGACAATATTCTCGAAGGCTTCCTTGAAAATCGGGTATCCGCCGATGAGCGTGGCCGCAATCCCGATCACGCTGATTCGAGGAAAGGGCTCCCAAATTCGGAACCACACCGCGGCTGCCGCCAGCAGCACAAAAACGATGCGGATCAGTTCTGACCACTCAAAGCGGTGCTCCTGAGCTGTTTCCGGGCTGCGACTTTCAACTGGCTCTGGAAAACGCATGTCGTCGCGAACATTTCGGTCTTGTGCGGCTAGGTGCGGGCTGTTCATTTGCGCTTCTCGCTCGGCTATTTCAAATATGACTTGACCATGTCGATCACCTCATCGGCAGCCTCGACTTGGCTTGCAGTGGGCCGTTGCTTTCCATTTAGGACATGGGCACGAATATGTCCTTCGAGCAACTCAGACATCAAGCTGTTCATCGCCCCACGAGCGGCGCTCATGATATGCAGAACCGCCGAGCAATCGCGCTCTTCCTCAAGAGCGCGCACGAGGGCCTCGACCTGCCCTTGAATGCGCTTGGCGCGGAGGAGGAGATCCTGCTTTTGCTTAATCGTGTGACTCATGTTCTGCTTGCGACATGATACCATACCGGGTACCCTATCTACAGTGCGCGTGTGCGGGTCGAGCGGGTCAAGGCCTGCGAACTCTCTTTTGCCTATCTTCGAGCCGAGATTCAACGGACTGGGCATCCGCGGATAGAGACTGACCGCACCGGCAGAAGCCGGGTTCCGGCACTGGCGGATGGCTTCAGACTGCAAAAAAACCGCAATTCGGGGTTCTTAGTGGGTTGCCAGGCAGAC
>DATLKS010000955.1:0-2990 GCA_035538255.1 Terriglobales bacterium | reverse complement strand
CCGAGCAAGAACCCGCTCGCGAGTTTCATCTCCAATGTCGGGGTGGTTGCGGAGGACTTTGGAAATAGTGATGACCGAGACGCCCAGGTCCCGAGCAATATCCTTCATTCGGGTCGTCATAGAAGGCTAAAAAAGGTGGAGCACAGCAATATTACGACAGCCAATCATGCCCTAATTGATGGCGATGACTTTATCGATTACTTTTCTCTCGCTTCTTGCTGCCCATCTGGGACAAACTGCTTCGATCGCTAAGAATTCCGTCTCACCGAGGTCCTCGGAACGTAGCCATGCGAAGAGCCAGCCTCCTCTCACACCTTTGTTGTGAATGCGATAACGCCCGGGCCGCAGCGCAATTATTCTCAAAGAAAATTGTTCCCAAAAACGAGCGCTCGGCACGCCGGCGATCTAGCACTTACTTCGATTCCTTAATAACCGCATCCGCAGCGTTGCCTGCGACTACCCAGCTTGCCGACCCTGCCACGACGGCTTCATCCTCGAACCAGAGAAATCCGAAGTCGTCGATGCACTCGGGGAAATCGGGCTTGATGATGATGTATCCCGGAATTACGGCGCCCGGAATGTAGGAGTTGTCGGCGCGGTTGTTGCTGTACGTCTTCGTCTTCGAGACCGTACCGACGCCGGCTACATACGACGTGCTCGATACCGGGTGCGTGCCGAGGATGTAATTGACGGCGCGAAGTGTGTATTCGGCAGCGACAAGATCCGGAAACGTTTTGTGCAGGAAGTACATGCGGATGGCCATGTCGACCACGGCGCCCGATCCGCCCCAGGTGCCAAGGCTTGGGGGCACGCCGAACGGGGTGGCGTCTAACTCCTTGTCGAGACCAGCCATGTATGTCTTGACTCCTTCGCGCAGTTGATCCTTTGCGCTCGCGTCCAGATAGGGCAGTGCTCGGACGGCCGTCCAACCACGGATACCTATCTGCTGGGGAGTGATCATCTGGGGGAACAACTCCTTCAGCCGGACCTTGTAGGGCTCCGCCCCATTAGTAGCGATGGTCAGTTCGAGAGCCGCGGCCCAATCCAGTGGGCCAAATCCGCCGCGGCGGAAACCGGCTGGAGGAGCTGGTGGTGCGGTATTCGAAGTTGTGGGAGCACCCGAAGTGCCGCGTGCGTTGCGACTGCCTTCAGCGCCAGAGACCACGCCCTGAGACGCAGCCAGCGCGCCGCCTCCGGGAGCACCTGCTGGAGACGCTCCGCCTAATCCGCCGCCCGCCGGATTCTGCGTCGGATGAGCCTTCTCGTCGTTCCATGCTTTGATCGCAGTGTCGAGGCAGTCTTTCGCTAACGCGTCGTCCCATCCTTTCAGCGTATCGGCCGCCGCAGCCAGGGCCGCGATGGCATTCCACTGGAAGAACGGATTGTTCGAAGTGAAGATCCAGCGGTCATCGGGCTTGCCGGAGTAGTTGCCCATCACTTCGCTCAGACCGAGCGTCGGGTCATAGATGCGGCCGTCAGTCTTCGATGCTCCGTCACCCACCTGCGTGTACTGGCGCAGATCGGGTTCGTGGGTGCCGCGGATGGCGTGGCCTATATTGTGGAACTGTGCCAGGATGAGCAGTGCGCCGTGCTTGACTTGCTGTACCGTATCGGGAATGCCATCGGGACGGTGCATCTCAACCTCGCGCGCAGCTTCATCCACCGTAAGCTCGTCGTACTTGAGATTGAATTCGCGATACGCGAGAGCCAGACTCTGAATTACGCTGAGCTGTGCAGGCTCTTCGAGGTCGAAATCGCCGGCATCGTACCAGCCGCCCACGTTCATTCCGGGAATGTGGTCGCCTCCTTTATATTTCCCGTCCGTTGCCGTGGCTTGATTCCAGCCGTCGAATTGCTCCCCAACGACGGGAGCCACACGGCCATCATCCAAGTGCGAAGCTCCGTGCCACATGCGGTACCCTTCGCGAACGGACACGTGATCCATTTGCTCGGCAAGGTGATGGTCCAGGCTGTCTTGCCAGATATTCGAGTAAGCGTCCTTGGAGATGGGAAACGGAGCCGTACGCTGGTCGGCGTACTCGATAACGTAAAGGCCGGGATCGTTGACCGAGGTGAAATCGAACTTCGAATAGACGTAGCGCAGCCACGGCGTTGAAGGCGTGATCGGGCCTTCGAACACCTGCTTGTACGATCCGTCCTCCTTGAGGCGCAACACCTTGGCCGTTTTCGGAGCGTTGTACTTCGGGTCGAGTTCGAGCATCGCCACCTTCGAGAAACCCGGCGCATAACCTACCTGGCTATGAGCGATCATCGGCGGCCGCGTCCAGTTAGGAATCACATCGGGCCTGATGTGCCACACGATCGCGCCGGTGGTTTTGTCCGTAGGAATCAACGAGCGCAGCACGAACCATCCGTTCTGCGCGCGGTCGCGTCCATCGAACAGCATGAGGTCGGCCGTGTCCGACGTGACAGTGACGCGGGCTAGCGCGTCGTCGACTCCCAGCGTGATGCTCTTGCCTTCGGCGAACGGCAGCGGCTGCATGTATCCCTTGGCCTTGTCCCAGTCCTCCAGGTAGTACGCCTTCTTCGGCTCATCCGGCAGCGGCAATACCTTCACCATCGGATCGTTCGCCGTTCGCGGGAAGATGCCGGCCCTGGTTCCGTCCACCAGGTAAGCCTTGCCCATGTAGATCGAGGGCAGGAACTCCAGGTTGAAGCCCGCTCGCCCCGCGAGCTTCTGCGATAGCGGCTTGTCGAGATTGATGCTGACCTTCAGACCGCCGGGTTCCGCTGCGACTTCCAGCGTGTAGCTCAAAGCGAAGGTCGGGAACGCGAGGTCGGCAGTGAGCCGGTTGTTCTCCCTATCGGCGCGCCGCCCTTTGAGGGTTGCCACCAAGTCCCACTGCTCGGGCGTTGGCATCAGGCGTACGTCACCGTTTGTGGCAATGCGCTGGTCGTGGAGAATCATCTCCATTGCCGTGTTCTTTTGGTCCACGAAAACCGGATGGTAAGTACTGTCGTAGAGAAAT
>DATLKS010000954.1:0-5529 GCA_035538255.1 Terriglobales bacterium | reverse complement strand
AAATGCATGGGCATCGAGTTAGACTATGGGACGCGCCGCCTCCACAATGATTCTATGATTGGGCGCCCATATCTCTGCTCTTTCCTTTTGGAGTCTAGCAATGGCCAAGGCAGTCTCACGTAGAGAGTTTCTGGCACTTTCGGCCGCAGCCGCATCTTCTTTTGCCGGTGCGGTGCCATTTGCGGAACAAATGGCGCAGGCGATTGCGCCACAAACAACGAGCACAGGCTCGACCGGCGCCTCGAGTGCGGCATCTGATTGGCAGACCCAAGGCATCGAGAATCTTGCCAAGTCTCCTCATGCCAAGCTGCGACAGGTCCCAATACGGGCCGTCACGATCAAGAATGGCTTTTGGGGACGCCGGCGTGAGGTCAATGTAACCAAGAGCATTCCGAGCATGCATGATCTGCTCGAGGCCAATGGCCGAATGAACAACTTTCGTCGGTTGGTTGGCAAGAGCTCTGCGCCCCAGACCGGACCGGTATATTCCGACTCCGACGTCTACAAGTGGACCGAAGCCGTAGGTTTTGCGCTGCAATCCGGTGACTTGCCGGAGCTCCGGCAAAGGACCGAAAAAGTAATCGACGAAGTTGTCGCCGTGCAGGAGCCGGGCGGATATCTAAATACGTACTACGTCGGAGACCGCGCTCCGCAGCGAATGCTTCCGCAGACACAATCAGTAGGGCACGAGCTGTACTGCATAGGCCACATGCTGCAGGGAGCAATCGCATATTACCGAGCCACCGGAGATCGCAAGCTGCTCGATGCCGGCATACGTTTCGTCAATGATTTTCTGTTGCCCAATTATGGTCCTGCTCCAAAGAAGCCGATCGTCTCCGGGCATCCGGAGATCGAGATGGCCCTGATTGAACTCTACAGAATCACCGGCGACAAACGGCATCTGGATCTTGCCGGATACATCCTGCAAGGCGACTCGCGGGCGCCATTTCCGGAACACAGGACGATTTACATGTTCAGCGGAACGCCCTTCACGGCCCGCACCAAAATGGAAGGACACGCGGTCCGCGCGATGTACGCGTGCTGCGGCGCAACCGACTACTACCTGGAAACGGGCGACGACTCCTACTGGCGCACGCTGAACACACTGTGGAACGACATGGTGACTACTAAGATGTACGTCAGCGGTGGAGTGGGTTCACGAGCCGAAGGCGAAGCCTTTGGAGATGCCTACGAGCTGCCGAACTTCCGCGCCTATGGAGAGAGCTGCGCCGCCATCGGCAACATGATGTGGAACTGGCGCATGCTGGCGGCCACAGGCGACGCAAAGTTCACTGACGTGATAGAGAGAGCGCTCTACAATGGCATCAACTCGGGAATGTCCCTGAATGGGACTCTCTATTGTTATCGCAATCCGCTCGCCTTCGATCCATCCACGGGCGACAAGATTCGCAATCCCTGGTACGACACCACTTGCTGCCCTCCCAATCTTGAACGCACGCTCGCTTCCCTGCCGGGATATTTTTACAGCACCGGCAGCGAGGGTCTCTACGTGCATCTTTATGACAACTCTGAGCTCAATTGGCATCTCGAGGATGGGACCGGCATAAAGGTCACGCAAAAGACCAACTATCCCTGGGACGGCCTTATCGATATCTCGGTTTCGCCCGCTACACCGGCGCAGTTCACGTTATATCTGCGCATTCCGGGATGGGCAGAAGATGCTCAGGTCACCGTCAACGGCAAAACGATCGGCGGAGTGCGCAGTGGAGAATATCTACCCATTCGGCGACGGTGGACAGCTGGCGACGCCGTTCGTCTGCAATTGGACATGCATCCACAAGTACTCGAAGCCAACGCTCGCGTTGTCGAAGATAACGGACGCGTAGCCGTGCAGCGGGGTCCCGTCGTTTATTGCATGGAGGAACTTGATCAGCCTGCTGGAGCTGCATTGGCAAACGTCGCTCTGGATTCGGTGCGATCTCCCGATACGGGATTTCAAAGCGAATACAAGCAAGACGTGCTCGACGGAGTGGTTGTCCTTCACCATGGCGGCGTTCTTCGTGAAGAGTCGAGCCCGGAACCGCTATATTCCCGTTATGCGCCTCATCCGCCAAAGACGCGCCAGATTCCATTGACGTTCATTCCGTACTATGCGTGGGCCAACCGACAGCCATCTGCAATGCAAGTCTGGACGCCAGTGTTCAGAAGCTGAGGCAGACGACTGTGCAAACGCTGCTCTGTTTATTTCCCCCTGAAGTTCAAAACGAGAACTGAAACTGGAGATCAATACGGCGGTTGGATGACTGCGATCCGAACGGCCCGCCATTTCCAGCCAGTGCGATGGATTCTCCGAAGCTCGAATTTCCGGTGAACGCTTGCGGACTCAAGATGCCGACCGGCGGCGCAAGATTTTGGTGATTCAAAAGATTGCGCGCCTGCACGCTGAAGGTCAGATTGTAGCGATGGCCAGTGCGGCCTCCGCCGAACAAACCGCCCATCGGACCGCCGCCGAAGCCGCCAAATCCGCCGCGCTCACCCCGTCCACCTTCACCGCCGCCACCGCGCCTGCCGCCGCCACTGGAGCTCTCGAGCGCCGGTCCAAGTCCAATCGTTTTGCTTACCCGCATGTTTAAAGAAATCATCGCCGGCCCCTCGCCGAAGTTGATCGGAATCGGACTGTAGGCTTGTCCCGGAGTGGGAATGAAGAAGCAGAATGGATTTGTGGTCGAGAGCACGGCGCAACCCGCTGATCCGACCGCCAGGCCAGGCCGGGCGTTAAACACAGAGGTTCCCAATATATCTTCGGGAATGGTGATGTTGTAAGGCTGCCCGGAGCTGGCGAACACAAACGGACTCAACCGGAAGCCAAATGGCACGGTAAAGGAACTTCCCAGAAAGAGACGATGGCGAACATCGAAGCCGGCGCGCCCGTAGTCGGCGCTCGGGTTGTATGGATCGGTCGGAAAGCTGCCCGCGCCGGATGTGTCACTGTTGGCGAAGCTCAGCGAGTAGAAGCCGAAAATCGAAACGTTCGGTCCGTAGCGCATGTTCACGTTGGTCATGAGCTGGTTCTGCTTGAAGATGCCTTCCGACTGATACTCATAAATTCGTCCTGTGGAGCAGCCAAACGGGCAGGTGGGATTCGCTGGAAATGTTCCGGGCAGGGGCGCGTTGATGTTGTTTGTGAAGAGCTGATGGAGTCCACGAGCATTCAGGTAGGTGAGCGAGAGCTTGGTAGATTTCGTAAGCTGGTGCTCGACTCCAACCGCCGTTTGCAAGATGTAAGGCGCGCGCAAATTAGGATCGATGCGATAAACCGTCGACGGCACGCCAGCAAGGCCACTGAACGACGCTGGAATGTTATTTGGACCGAAGCTGGGGGAATTTACGATGTAAGACTGCTGCGTGGTTCCGTTCAGCCGCTCCGCCTGCAATACGAGGTTCTGCGGGAAACGGTCATAAAAAATTCCATAACCGGCGCGCAACACCGTTTTCGGAGTTGAGCCCTTCTTCCCTACTCCCCACGCAATTCCGACACGCGGCGCGAAATCCGCATGGTCGTTGATGGCAGTCTGCGTTTCGTATCGCAGTCCATAGCTGACGGTGAGGTTTGGCCGAACCTTCCAATCGTCTTCCGCGTACAGGCCGACATCGACAAAGGTGTCAGAAATTGATGGTTGGCCTGTAGCGATCGAGAACTGATTGGGTTGATTGTTCACGAAGGCGTTCAACGAGGGATAAGTGAAGGTTCCGTTGAAGTTTTGCGCGAGGAAGTCAGACGCTTGCGAGATGCGCAGACGTCCTCCGAATCGCATGGAGTGATTGCCGGTTAAATACGAAGTGTAGTTCTGCAGTTCGTAGTGGTTTTCCTGATTCAGAACGTGCCCCGCGCTGTTACCTCCCGTCGCGAAGAATCCTGGGATGGACAATTCGGGAGCGGTGCTGACCGGCGTTTGCTCGATGTGATCGCGCAGATATTGAAAGCGCGTCTCGTTAACGACCTTCGCTCCGAAAACTTGGGTGTCGCCGAGCTGAACACTATGCTCAGTATTGTCAGAGGTGTACCCCAGCGACGGAAGCGTTGGACGATTTGTGCTCTGCCCTACTCCATTGTTTTCTTGGTGATCGCTGAAAAACTGGTAACGCGAGCTGAGAGTGTTGGTACTGGTGAGCTGGTAGTCGATTCTGGGACTGATGTTCGTGCGCGTGCGCGGAGCCGGCACGGTTTGTTGCGCGCATTCGGGAAGCACAAAGTTACCGCACTGCGGATTGACTACGGCTACATCGCCGATGTTCCGTCGCTGCCCGTCAATAAAGAACGACGCCTTCTTTCCCAGAGGCCCCCCGAAGTTTCCTTCGTACTGTTCGGAGTGATAATCGGGCTTATCGAGGGCAAACGGATTCCGTGAGTTAAAGATCGAATTGTTTTCGTTGAACTCAAGCTGGCCGTGAAACTTGTCGGAGCCCGGCTTCGTGAAAATCTCGATGCGGCCGTATCCGAGCTTGTCATATTGCGCGGAGAACGGATTCTGATTGATCCGGATCTCCCGAATCGCGGATTTCGGCGGAAGCTGTCCGGCAGTGAATCCGTCGATGTACATCTGTCCGCCATTCGGACCCGCAGAGGGTCCCGCCAGCGCCTGCAATTCTGACTGCAGCTCGTCCGGATCATCCGAGAGTGCGTCCAGGTCCTTCCCTTTGAGCACGACCGTGTTGGCATTATTGCTTGGAGCTGTGTCGAGTGTGTTTCCTTCTGATTCGACGCTGATTTTTTCCTGAACTACCTCAATCTGTAGCGGGATGTCGAGAGTTTGAGCGCGTCCCGCCGTAATCGTGACAGGCCCTTTGGTAAATGGAGCAAAGCCCTGAGCCTGGACGGAAATGCTGTATTGTCCGGGAGCCAAGCCCTTCACGTCGTAAGCTCCATCGCCACCTGATGTAGCAGTAGCGATCTGTCCGGTTGCAGACTTCACTGTCACCGTCGCACCTGGAACAACCGCTCCATCGGGATCGGCGACTTTGCCGTGCAAGCTCCCGGTCGTCTGCGCAAATGCAGCGCCGGCGAATAAAAGTGCCACAAGGAGGATTACTCCAGAACCTCTGAGAATATGAGACCAACGATTCACGTCGTCCTTATCACCTGTTAAGAGAATTATTGGAACTTCACCTACTGATTTTCACCTTCGCCGCCCCCGCCCATACTCCAGCCGGAAAGAAGATTGGCGCTGGTCTGCGTGGGTGCGGCGGTCAGGATGGGTTCAACTCCGCTCAACAGAGTGAGCGCGGTAACCTCCTCGCCACTCGTTGTCACGATCATGACTGCATCACCTTTTTGCAGATCGCTGATAGTTGCAGAGGGCATCCGGCGAATGATTTGCTGAAAGTCGGGGCGGCCACCTTGACCACCTTGTCCCGGACCTCCGCCTGGACCGCCGCCGCTTGCCATTCCCTGAGCCCTGCCGGATTCGGAGCCTTGCCCTCCTGCTGCGTTTCCCTGCCCGGGAGACCCCTTCAGAAAGAACGCGATTCTTTGTGCCATTTCGGGAGGAATCTTCCGCATCTGTGTAT
>DATLKS010000953.1:0-7406 GCA_035538255.1 Terriglobales bacterium | reverse complement strand
GTGAGACTCATCCCTGCGGGGGTAGGGGCGCCGGGCGAGGGTGAGGCTGGAACGAAGTTCATATCCCAGGTTCCTCTCGCATCAGGTTCCCCATCAATGCCCGGCATTGAGTAAGAACCACAGCCCGCGATGGTGAGCAGAAAAACCGAAAGCAGAGCTCTCATTTCGTGAGTCCTCCTCTTCCTCTTCCACTAAGGATGAAAGCATAACGCTGGCAGTGCTTGTGTCGAATGGCCTCATAAGAAGTCGGGTCGGATTAAATGGAAAAAGGCCACTCGCGATGAGTGGCCGTGTGGAAAGGTTCCGAAGGTTTCAGCGCTTCGTGAAATCGTGGATGATGAGCTTGCCTAACCTATTCACTCGGAGGCGCTTCGGTTTGCAAGCTTTCCCTTTAATCCCGGCGTGGATGGCGTCCAGTCTGTCACGATCCTCTAGGGCATCTTCAAATACATCGGTGACTCGCGATCTAAAAGCACTCACAGAATCTATCCCATAGTTGTTCCAGAGGTACGCTTCGAATCGCGCAAGCTCGCGCCTGTAATTCGCCTTTGACGCATTCTCTCTCATGCTTGGTGTGCCTCATTGCTCTTCCCAGACCTCAGTTCAAGCCATTTTTCCCGCAGTTTTCGCTGTTTCGGGTTCTTCGATACGAACTCTCGCTGATGAGCCTCAGCAAACGGCCAATTCGCGTAGTAGTTGGCCTCCAGTTTGTGGTCCCTTCCGGTGATCCTGTAATCCGCGTGGTATATCTCCTGTGGGTCGATTCCCATTGCCCGAAGCTGTGCTCGAAGCTCGACAAGAATCTGCTCAGCCTCTTCTACAGATGAGAGACCGAGCGCCTCCTTGATATCTGAAAGGCTGTTATCGAAGCCCCAGACGAGCACATCCAAGAACGCCTGTTGCTGTGGGCCGAGATGTGACCAGATTTCGCGGAACATGCGCGAATCGACGGCATAGCATTCGATGGCGAACGCTTCGGCTAATTGGTCAGGTGACAACTTTGCAATGAGCGCCTGAAGGTCGATTGGATGATCCGCCGTGAAAACCGGTGTGCGTTTGCGGGCGGGTTTCGATGTAAAGGCGAAGGGCGTGGTAATGTGCGCTGTAGCCATTGGATCAATCTCCTTTGTCAGATTGGTTCGTGGTTAGCCTCTCTGTGGCGTTTAGAGCGCCGTAGAGAGGCGTTTGTGTTTGAGGTGGAGAATTATGCCCTAGCGCTAGCGCATTGGCAAGTGATTAAAGAGCACACATAGAATCGCCCGCGAATGGCGAAGGACAAGAATCCAGCCGCGCAGGCACTAGGACGGCTTGGAGGGCAGCAGAGAGCCAAGAATCAGGGTTGGAAGAAGATCAGCAAGGCCAAACGCCGGGAGATGGCCAGAAAGGCAGCAGAGGCACGATGGGCTAAATGGCGCAAAGAGCAAGGTCAGTCCTAATGCATCTAATGGTTTGTGGTATCGTTTACGTTCCTTGTAAAGAGAGGCAGGCACAGATGAATAGGGTATTTTTGGTCGGGTTACTATCGGGAGTCGGCCTTTCGTGCTTGCTGATTCGTGGTAACCTACGCCATCGTCTTAAAAATACGAACGCGGGAGGGGAAGGCATGACGGCCGAGGAAAAGATCATTGCGCGAATGCATAAACTGGCTGAAGAACGTCCAGAGGTCCGCACGCCTGACCGTGAATTTGTTAAGAATTGGGCTTACGGAAATGCGGGCCTAGAGGACGAGCGGATCACTGAAGCCCAGGTCGAAAGAGTGCTCAGTTCTCGATCTGCATAAGACAAACTTTTTCAAAAAGCATATTGGAGATGGGGTTGGCTTTAGGGCTAACCCCATAAGTTTTTATGCCAGATGACAAGCTGCTGTGTGCGCCTGAGGAGAAGGCAGACTTGGAAATCAGGAATCAGGCGACCGTAGTGGAATTTCTCGCTGACTTTGTCCATCTAGGGCGCACTCGGATTACAGAATCAGATGTTTTGCAAATACATGCTCTGACTATCCAGGACATCTATCCATGCGCCGGAAATTTTAGAGACGCGCTCACGAAGGTTGAAATTACCGACACTGATCATAAGCCAGCCCATGCCTCGCAGGTGCGAATCGATGTGAATGACATGCTTGAATGGCTGTACTCGGATGGAAAGAAGACGAGTGCTCTTCATCGCGTTGCCTATGTGCTCTGGAAAGTGAATGCCATCCATCCATTTAATGGTGGAAACGGCAGAGTAGCGAGATCTTTGGCCTATCTCGTGATGGCGTCAGAAGTGGCACCTATCTTTGCAGGAGAACCGCTTCCGGCCAAACTGAAGCGGAAAAAAAGTGAATACATTAAGGGACTTAAGGCCGCAGATAAGGGAAATCTGAAACCGCTCGAGAATCTTGTTTTGGACTGTTTTCAGCAGCAGATTGCGGAGATTTCGGCACAAGCGCGACATCAATAAATTCAGCGCACAACTCAGCGCACAATAACTGCCGACTGAGGGGATATTGCGGTACGTTCGGGTCATTTCGGGAATCGTAAGGTGCTGATAAGTAAGCCAGGGGATGTGCCAGCGGCCTTTTTCAAGACCGCCTGTTTCAACCGCTCACACATCCCTCCGCGTGGGTGGCATGAACAGTTTAGCAGCCCGTGAGGAGCGGCCAGTTAGAGCTGCGCTTGCTGGGCCGCCGCTCACCGGTGTTAGATCCGCAGATTACTGTCGCTCCATTGCCAGCCGAAGACCAAATGCAACCAGTACTGCGCCGGTGAATGCTTCCAGCCTGCGTTTGACGGATGGCCGAGTGAAAACGGAACTCATGCGATCGAGCAGCATCGCGTAGCTGCATAGCCAGACGAGTCCCATTAGGACGTGAATGCCGGCCAGAAAGAGCGATTTTCGCAGTACGGACTCTCCCGGAGCGATGAACTGGGGCAGAAATGTGAGATAGAAAATTGCCACTTTGGGATTCAGCAGATTAGTAAATAGTCCTTCGCCGAAACTGCGCAGCAGACTGTCGCGATTGGCGATGGTCTCAGATTGAACATTTGGTTGGGCGCTGCCGACTCTGCCTCTGGCCGCCCACAGCGCGCGGATTCCGATGTACATCAGATACGTTGCACCTGCGAGCTTCACCCAGTGATACAGCCGTGCGGACTCGCGCAGGACGATCGACAATCCCAGAGCTGAAGCTGTGGCATGACACAGACATCCAAGACAGATCCCGAATGTTGTGAAGAAGGCGGCGGTGCGTCCGCGAGCGATGGCATTCTTTGTGACGAGTGCAGTGTCGGCGCCGGGAATGATGGTGAGCAGAGCAGCAATGCCGAGGAATGCTACGAAGCGGGAATCCATGGAAGCTCCTGCGTGGAATGTTTGACATTCAGATGTCCGAGTCCGGTTGCAGTTGCGCCTATTGTTGTAGGCGACCGAACCGGCTACTCGCGTCGGCGGCACTCACCAACTGCCCTCGCCATCAGAAACACTCGAACTAGTTTTACGCTGGGAAGCGAGCTTTGGAAACCTGCGGGGTGGCTTTAGGTGTCTAATGGGGCAGTGCGCCTGTCGAGAAACTTTCTAATTTCGCTTGTCGCAGTGGTGTTGGGCAACCTGATCTATTTTTTGATCATGCCCTATTTGCCCCCTGCTGCTCAACATCGCAGCTATCGCTTGCTGCCTGACCTTGGTTTGCTGATTGATTTCTGGATTTGCCTGGTCATTTATGGCCTGATCGCGTTTCTATTCCGCCCACACACGGGGAATCCACCTAGCGAACAGAGGCGCTAGGGCGTAGGTCTGAAATTGAACACGGAGGAAACGAAGGGCGAGGCTTGGAGCGAACCAGCTGATACTTCCAATGGCATCAGCTCCTGCCTTGAGCACTAAAGAAGCAGAAGGACCCACAATCCACCTTCGTTTCCACGGTATTCAATTCAGCCGCAGGTTGGAGCAAGCGGGGTTTCCATCCATTTAGTTGTTCGGCTGGGGTTCGTGTGAGGAGACGTCGTCGTGTTTTCGGCGGGTGAGCACAAATGGACGCCGCCTGCGGCGTCTCGCAGTGACCCGGCGGTCGATTCTGGACCAGAAGGCGACAAAGTAATCCACTGCCGAAACGATAGACACGCCAACCATGAACCAAATTGCGAGATGTGCAATCAGGTCCACGGGGAATATGAACTTACCGACATTCCAGACCAGCCATTTATGGTCGAGAATCGCGGCAACCACACTTACGATCTGCACAACCATCTTCAGTTTTCCCAGATCACTTGCCTCGATGGTGAAACCCTCGGACGCGGCAATGCTGCGCAATCCGCTTACCAGAAACTCTCGCCCAATGATGATTACTGCAATCCAAGCCGGTACCACGCGCGGATTGAACTGAACCAGAGAGATGAACGCCGCGGCGATCATGAGTTTGTCCGCCAACGGATCGAGCAGCATGCCGATCGTTGTCACCTGCCCCCGCTTGCGCGCAAGATAGCCGTCAAGTCCGTCAGTGATCGACGCAAGAATAAAGAGGGCCGAGGCCGCAAGCTCCTTCTCGCCGTTGCCGCTGGAGAAGACATTGCTCGTCAACAGCCAGAGCAGGATCGGTACGCTGAAGATTCGGCTGATCGTTATGTAATTAGGTAAATTCACGCTGTCGTGAGATGGTCAACTGGCACCTCGATTATCTGCTTACGCAGAGGTCAAAGCAACGACGCGGCATCCCACGAAACCGATTGAGCACGGAGGGAGATCATACTGAGAGAATTGAACATGAAGTACTCGCCGCTGCAACAGCACTTACTGAATCTGCTCAGCTTTAAAGGTGCGCATGCCAGCTTTGACGAAGCCGTGCGCGGACTTCCGCCTGAACTTCGCGGCAAGAAGATCAAAGGTGCGCCGCACACAATATGGCAGCTTGTCGAGCACATGCGCATCGCACAATGGGACATCCTCGAGTTCAGCCGTGATGCAAACCACGTCTCTCCTAAATGGCCGGAAGGCTACTGGCCACCGGCATCGCCACCGAGCGAGCTGGCGTGGAAGAAGAGCATCACTGGCTTTCGGCGCGATCTTGAGGAAATGAAGCAACTCGTGGCGGAGTCGGATGAAGAGCAGCTCTATGCGCGCATTGCGCACGGAGATGGCCAGACGCTTCTGCGCGAAGCGCTCTTGGTGGCCGATCACAATTCGTATCACCTGGGTCAGCTCGTAATGTTAAGAAAGCTGCTGGGAAACTGGATATAGTTGAACTTCCATTTCGGGAGATGAGCTAATTAATACGTTCTCAGCCGCCGCGCCTCTCTCACGACATCCTCGACCTTCGGTAAGAAGAACTTTTCCAGCGGCGGCGAGAATGGCACCGGGGTATCGAGCGAGGCGATGCGTGTGATCGGGGCGTCGAGATCGTCAAAGGCGAGTTCGTTGATCACTGCGGCGATTTCCCCGGCGATGCCGCCTGTCTTAGTATCTTCATGCAGCACAATCACCCGATTAGTTTTCATCACCGTTCTCGCAATTGCGTCTTTGTCCAGAGGAGCGACCGTGCGCAGATCGAGGATCTCGAGTTCGATGCCTTCTTTGGCGAGGATGTCTGCGGCTTCCTGTGCGACATAGACCATGGCAGCGTAGGTAATCACGCTCACATCGCGTCCTTCGCGATGGACACGTGCCTTTCCAATTTCGACCGTGTAGTCTTCGGCGGGTAATTCCTCTTTGATGCGGCGATAGAGAAACTTGTGCTCGAAGAAGAGACAGGGATTGTTGTCGCGAATTGCTGCTTTGATGAGTCCTTTGGCATCGCGCGCGGTCGCAGGACAGATCACTTTTAGTCCCGGAGTATGCGCATAGTAGGTCTCGGGATTCTGTGAATGAAACGGCCCTCCGCTCACGCCTCCGCCGGACGGTCCGCGTAAGACCAGCGGTGCAGGCGCATTCCAGCGATAGTTCGCCTTGGCGACCATATTGATGATCTGGTTATGCGCGCAACTGATGAAGTCCATGAACTGAAACTCGGCTACAGGACGCATGCCGGTCAGCGATGCGCCGAAGGCCGCGCCCACGATCGCGGCCTCCGCGATAGGAGTGTCGATGACGCGCTCGCTGCCGAAGTGGTGGATGAATCCTTCGGTGACTTTGAATGCGCCGCCATAGACACCTATATCCTCCCCAATACAAAACACAGCGGGATTTTGCTCCATCTCTTCCCAGATACCTTCGCGGATTGCTTCGAGATAAGTAACCATTGTTAGCTGCTAGTTCCTGGCTGCTAGCTCTGCTTCAACGCAGATGCACCCCATCAGTAGCCGCGGCGATTTTCTTCTTCTCCAGTCTCTTAACCTTGGGACCGCCGTACAGAAATGGGATTTCAGTCGAGTTGTCACAGAATACGCGGTCACCTGCTGTCGAGCCCTCCGGATACGGTGAGGCATCAGCGATCTCGCGGTCGGCGTCGATTTCCTTTTGCGTCGCGTCGATCAGCTCGGTGTTCTGCTTCGGAGTAAGCCATTTCTTTTCGAGTAAATACTTCTCCATACGCGGGATTGGGTCGCGTTTTTGCCAATACTCAAAATACGGTTTGGGAACGTAGGCAGCGGCGTCGTGCATTGCGTGTCCGCGCATGCGCATCATCTTGGCCTCTATCAACGTCGGACCTTCGCCGGCATAGGCGCGCTGCGCGGCTTCGTAGGTCAGGTCATAGACCTGATTTGGATCCGTTCCATCGACAATCACGCCCGGCACACCGTATCCGATCGCGCGATCAGCCAGATCTCTGCAAGCCGCCTGACGATCCACTGGCGTGGAATATGCCCAGAGATTGTTCTCGACGATTAAGACGACTCCAAGTTTTTGCACGGCGGCGAAATTGAAGCCTTCGTAAGTTGGCCCGGTGGACTGGCCGCCATCGCCGATCCAGGTGAGACAGGCGATGTTCTTGCCCTGCAGACGCGCTCCGAGAGCCACTCCGGCCAAAACGGGAATCAGGTCGCCGAGCATGGAGATAGGCGCTGCAATGTGACGCTGGTGCTTGTCACCAAAATGGGAACCGGCGTCGCGGCCGCCGGTAGGAGCGCCGGATTTAGCCATGTATTGCATCATCACGTCGCGAGGCTTGAACCCACGAACCAGCAGCGCACCCTGATTGCGGATCATTGGGCCGATCCAGTCACCCTCGCGCAATGCGTAGGCCGACGCGCAGGAGCATCCCTCCTGCCCCAGTCCCAAGTACACTCCTCCGACAACTTTCTGCTGCTTGAACAGATTCTCCAGCGCTTGTTCCATCTTGCGATTGAGCAGCATGTAACGATAAATCTCGATGCTCTGCTCTCTATTCAGATACTTTGATTCGCGCAGCGGAGGCGCTTCGGCCGAGAGATCGCCTTCGACTTTGTAGCGACACTGGCCATTGACCCACTCTTCAATGGTGCAGACGTTTGGGA
>DATLKS010000952.1:0-4857 GCA_035538255.1 Terriglobales bacterium | reverse complement strand
GGTTGTGGGCAGCAAGTATGCGGAACTTGCAACGGCCAATGGCGCGGAGATCATCACAAATGCGGAAATTCTGCGGATTACCGCATCCAGCTCTGGGTTTGCACTGGACACTGCCGCAGGAACTGCGCAGGTGAATTTCCTAATCAATTGTGCAGGATTGCAGGCGGACCGAGTTGCTTTGCTCGCAGGCGCCAAGCCCGATCTGCAGATTGTTCCTTTTCGCGGCGAATACTACGAGCTAGCTCCTCAAAAGAGAAGCTTGATCCGGTCATTGATCTATCCTGTTGCCGATCCGCGCTTTCCCTTTTTGGGCGTACATTTTACGCGGCGGGTCACGGGAGAAGTCGAAGCGGGTCCGAATGCCGTGTTGGCGTTCAAGCGCGAGGGCTACCGAAAGACCGACTTCAGCGTTGCCGACTCACTAAGAGCCGTCAGCTATGGCGGTTTTTGGAAAATGGCGGGCAGATATTGGCAAACCGGCATGCATGAGATGTGGCGTTCGTTCAGCAAGTCCAGCTTTGTTGCCGCACTCCAGCGGCTGGTGCCGGAGATTCAGTCGAATGATCTGGTCCCCGCCGGATCGGGCGTTCGCGCGCAGGCGGTCGGTCCGGATGGGGCCCTGCTCGACGATTTTTATTTCCTTCCACATGGCAAGGCGCTGCACGTGTGTAACGTTCCATCGCCGGCGGCGACGGCGTCCTTGATGATTGGCAAGAAGATCGTAGAAATGGCGGCTTCGCAATTTGATTTGGTTCCTTCTCGATAGAGCTTCCTAGGCCCGCTTCACCCAGTTGCATTCCAATCGGGGCTGCGCCGATTCCTTCTTTGGAGTATCTTGTCGTAACCGAACACAAGTGGCGCGAGAACTTCGCAATCAGGAATCGCATGAACATCCTGCTGCTATCGATGCCCGACTCATTCGAGCACATGCCGACCGTGGCGATCCGCATGCCCAACGGGGCACTCACTTCGCTGGCAGGAAACGTCGATCCTCATCATCGCGTTGCTGTTGCCGACCTGATTCTTGTTCAAAACCGGGTGCGCGCAACCATTGAGGAGTTGGTGCTGGAGATCGATCCGCAGATCGTCGGAATGTCGGTGATGACATTTCAGCGCAAAACTGCGCTGAAGGTTGCAGCGCTTCTGCGTTCACTTCGGCCGGACATACGCGTTGTAGTCGGAGGCTACGATCCGAGCCTCGCACCTGAGGCATACAAGAGTTTGGATTCCGGCGTGGATTTCATCGTGCGCGGCGAAGGCGAGGTCACCTTTCGCGAACTCCTGCGGGCAATCGAGAGCGAGCGGGAATATGGCGGGATCGCCGGCCTGTCCTATCGAGGGGGAGAAGACTGGCATGACAATCCTGCGCGCCCGGTACATAGCCTGGAGAGCGATGAAATCGGCTTGCCAAATCGGGACACCCGCGTCTTAACCGGCTACACCATGCTAGGCCGGCAGGTCGATGTGATCGAGACATCGCGCGGGTGCACCTTTGATTGCAGCTTCTGCTCCATCATCCAGATGCGCGGACGGAACTTCCATACTTATTCGTTCGAACGCGTGCTCGCCGACATCCGCGATGCCCGGGACCACGGAGCACAAACAATCTTTCTGGTGGACGACAACATCACTCTGAATGTCCATCGCTTTGAGCAGCTATGCAGGGCAATCATCGAGGCGCGGCTCAACGATATCGAATACGTTATCCAAGGAATGACGTCAGCAATCGCCAATCATGGCGACGCTCTTGCGCCGCTAATGCGCATGGCAGGATTCAAATATGTCTTTCTCGGAATCGAAAACATTTTGGAAGACGATCTGCAATTCCTGCGCGCCAGCTCGAAGAACGTGCTGCGCGATCAGGGGCAAAGAGTTGGGAATGCCACGCTCAAGGCCATCGATTATCTTCACCGCAACAAGATGTACGTGGTCGGCGGCCTGATAGTCGGCAATCCGAACGACACGCGCGAATCCGTCGAAGCCAATCTCCGCTTCGCTCGCCGCTACATCGACTGGCCGTACATCCAGCATCCCACGCCCTATCCGGGAACGCCGATGACTCAGGACTTCCGCGAGCGCAATCTCATCATCAACGATCGGTTCGAGGAATACGATGGCACGACGGCAGTGGTCCGCTCAGAGAAACTGGAAGCCGAAGAAATAGAGTTCCTGCGCTGGCGTGCCGAGCGATGGATGAAGGTCGCGCACTTCCCCGTCGCGCTGGTGCGCAATCCGAAGTTCGTACTTCGCCAGGGCCGCAAAATGCTGCGACACACTTTTCGTGGCTGCACGCTGCGTACGTTGCTGCGATTGGAAGACGAACGGAAGGCCTTTGCCCGGTATAAAGCTATCCGCGCAGCAGAGCGCGTTTACGTCAGCTAACGTGCAAGCGCCCCGCCGCTGCTTCGCGGAATTGAACACGGAGGGCACGGAGGGCACAGAGGGTTTTGCCGGGCCATCACAGTTCACAGAACCAACTGGATTCTTTGTCCGCGCCTACTCAGCAGATTGATGGATGTGGCTTAATCACGAGAAGCCACCCCTCCTCCGTGGCCTCCGTGCCCTCCGTTTTGAAAGCCTCAGTCTGCCGCGGCCTCAAGCAGAAGCTGACTCGCACTGTGCGTGGAAGCGGTGATCCTCTTCGCCACCGTTTCGTAATGGGAATCCTTGTAGGCTAACCCTGCCTCCAGTAACGGTCCGGCCAGTTCTTCTGAATGCAGACCAGCGATCTCTTTGTACGGCCAGGGCTTTTGTCCTTCTGCATAAGGGAGCAAGTAGTCGATCGCGCGGCGAATGCTGCGGCCGTCGCTGGTTTGAAAGTGCCACAGGTCAACTCCAACCTGATCGCCGAGTGTAGAAAGTTCGGTCAGCGCGCGCAGGTTGAAGCAGCTATAGCCGAACGATTTTGTTCGCGCGAGTTCGAGAGGCTGTCGGCCATCGGGCTCGATCTGTACGGCGATCCGCTTTTGCGCCGCACTCTTTGCTACTTCTTCGGCGAGATCGCGTTTACCGAGAAACAGAGCGTAGTCAACTACCTGAACATCATAGAAGGAACCGTGGTTATTCTTTGCATTGGATTCGTCTTTCCCTTTCTTACTTGTGCGAAGCCAATCGAGAAAACTACTGAACCACTGCTTCATGCCTTGATCGTCTGCTGCCATCCAGTTCTTGGAAGCTTCGAGCAGTCCGACTGCGTCCACTACTTCAGTTAGTCCATGGCTATCGATGATGCCGATACCCCTTCCCGTAGTTATGCCACGAATGCCCTGGGCATATTCCAGATTGGGATTCATTTTGGTACTTGGATCGAGAAACCAGGTGTGCAGCAACAACGCGGCACGGCCGGCATAATCTTCATTTCCAGTCAGGTAGTAGCCCAAAGCCAGAGCACGAACTGAGCTAGCCATCCTTCCCATCTCATCGTGATCGGAGATTCCCTTGATCTCCGGATTGCGTTCGCCGTCGCGGCGCACATACGGCAAGTGATTCGGAGCATTGGGATTCGGCCAGAAATACGGCGCCATGCTCATATAGTCGTGCTTGTCGCCGCTTGCAGGAGCGGCGTCCTTGTGCATCACCGAGAATGGACCGTCGCTCATGGCCTTGTTGGCTTCAGCGCGCGCGGTCTTCATGACCTCATCCGGCGCAGTTTTGGCCTGCGCGAGTTCGCGCTCGTGCCGAAGCACCTTGGCATTGAGCAAGAAGACCCGCGGGAGCTTCGCCTCGTGGGGTGGCTGAGCGATGATCGGCAAAACGACAAGTATCAGTGAAAGCTGCATAAAATCAGTCCGGGGATCCGCGTTACTGTGGAGCAGAATCCAGCGCGACGAGCGTCTCGAGCAAATAGTACTGCCCGTAAATCAGCATTCCGTCAGCCGGCCTCGTGCCGCTGCCGTGGCGCAATATTCCTGGAGGCGAAGTATCTCCTTCGAACGTCGGGGTCAAATAACGATCGATTAAGGAATGAGTAATCCGTTCAGCCTGATTGCGATAAGTCTGTGATTTCTGCGCGTCTTTGGTCAACGAGGCAAGCTGTAAAAATCCATTTGCGGCGATGGCTGCGGCGGAACTATCGCGATTGCGATAGATCACGCCTTCGTCGTAGAAGTCATACCAGGGCACGCCATCTTGTGGAAGATCGGCAATGACGTAGTCGGCGATCTTTTGTGCAGTGGCCAGCAACTTAGGATCTCGAGTCTCGCGATAGGCCGCGGCGAAGCCGTATAGCGCCCAGGCTGTGCCGCGCGACCAGCTTGTCTCCCACGAGTAGCCCTGATGAGTGTGATAAAAGACGCGCTCACCCGGGCGGGCATTGTTCGGAAACGGGAATGGCTCGTCGTGAGGAGCGCCGCCGTGGAGGCGGAACTCCTGGCGATTATCCCCAGGATTGTAGTGCACAGACTGAATCACCGATCCGTCGCTGCGCACCAGCCAGTCTGCCGAGCGCAGCGCGTGCTTTTGAGCGGCATCGCGATACTTGCCGTCGCCGGTCTCGCGGCTTGCCCACCAGAGAAGCTGGAGATTCATCATCGTGTCGATGATCGTGTCATCTCCGTTCTGGGCCCATGCCGGAATGAGTTGCGTGACCGGGTTGTACATGCTCAGCAAATGATCGGCGGCGCGAATCGCGCTTTCACGAAGCTTAGGATCATGCGTAAGCTCGAAGCCTGCCACGGAAGAATAGAAATAAAGGAAGCCGGTATCGTGGTTCTGATCGGCTTCCGCTCCGGTCATGCGTGAGGTCCACAACTCCGCCCAGCGGCGATACTTCTCGTCGCGGCCGATGGTGTGCCCGGCTTCTTTCCGGGTGTGGCCTTCAAGAACCAACTTGACTGCCAGGAAACGCTCGTACAACCG
>DATLKS010000951.1:0-2317 GCA_035538255.1 Terriglobales bacterium | reverse complement strand
CACAAAGATTACGATCCCGTGGACATGGTCACTGAGGTCATCAACCGCGCCGAACAAGCTCTGGACACCGCTATCTCCCAAGGACCGAATTCTGCCCACACTCAGCCGCCCAGCATCGAGAGCGTCGCCGTGGCGTGAGGGACTGTCGCCTACGGCATAAGAAAATGTGGGAACAGGGGGGTGAAGCGTGGAGAAAGTAAGGTTGCCCTTAAAACGGCATGACTTCACGCGCATAGCAAGCAGGCTTATTCTGATTCGCTCTCTGGCCGGTCGCGTAGTTCAGCCTTGTGGCGCTCCTGCACGTGCAGGCTGAAGGCTTCGCGCAGCTTGCGCTCTTGTTCCAGAGGATCGCCAATCATACTGCCGAGCTTGAGTTCCTCCCGGCATAGAGAGCATTTTGCTTTGACCGGTCCACCGCGGATGATCGCAGTCACGATTGGGTGAATATCGCCCGGAATGGGAATTGCGGGGCCGTGGTGCTGCTCGATAGACTCGGCAGCGCCGATGGAGGTGAACGGGCGAGATAGGACCGGCGGACGCACGAGTGTCTGTATTTCGAATTGGCGTGCAAGCCAGTCTTCCAGCTCGGCGCGGCTGATTTTGCTCATGGAGGCAAACTGGACGCCTAACAAGTCGTCGCGTTGCCAAACAGGCGTCCCCGTGACCTCGATTGGAGTTCTGCCTTCTTCGAGCGCGAACGTCAGTTGCAATTGACCACTCAAAGGCTGGCGGGTCCCGCGGATGCAGAGGCCACCCTGACTTACGTTCAGAGTCCAGACATCGGCAACGAATGCGCCGCAGCGCACGTTGATCTCGGAGATCAGAGGAAAGCGGCTGTAGCGTCCACGTTCGCGGAGAATAAGTCCGTAAGCCGATCGCAAAGTGGCTGCGATCTCAACCTGATAGTTGTCGTGGGAAATAACGAAATCGGCGCCGGCATCGGAGGCGTGCTTCCCGTTTTGTGGATCTCCAACGATCGCGATAGACACGGCGGAGCGATGCGTCTGGTGTAGGCGCATCTCGCGCAGAGCTGCGCATCCTTGCTCGAGGTCGGAGCAATCCACCACGACCAAATCGAACTTGTTTTTCTCGAGGTCGGCGAGCGCATCGCTCGTGCGCAGACCCATGCCCGTGGCGATGCCGAAGCGCTCAACCGCGGCCCGAACCTTGTCAGAAAGTTCGAGGTCGCTCGTCAAAATCAGAGCTTCTGGTCTCATACGCTGCCCGGCAGGCTTTTGCCCTCGAATGGTAGCCGGACTGCCCTCTCGCGCTCCTCGAAACGCAACCGGCAGGATTACGGACGTAACAGACTAAAGCATCTCACCACAAGGCGTTCATGAGCCGCAAGTTGATTGGAATATATGGAGACGAAAATAGGCCCGCACAAAAGCGGGCCTACGGTACTGAGAAAGGATCGGGCTAGTTGCAGGTTTCTGCTTGCTTCGTGGTCTCTCCTGTGGAGCACTTCAGGAAGACCTTGTCATGACGGGGCCCATCGCTGAAGTCAAACATGTTGATGAGTGAGCCAGCTACGGCATCGAACGAGCCGCCTCCGATTCGTCCAAGACTAAAATTGTCTTCGATGAGTCGCAGGATGGAGCTCTGATCCGTAACGGTGTTATCGACGAAATTTTTCTTTGCGAATGGCGAGACCACCAGCAACGGCAAACGAGGGCCGTATCCGCAGCGTCCCTGGATACCTCCGAGCGCCTTGGCAAAGCTTCCGCATGCACTGGGGTCGGTGAGTGAATCGGCGATCGTCGCGGACTGGCTCATGATTGGGCCCATCACGTGGTCGTACCAGCCGTCGGAATCATCCCAGGCTATGATGACTGCGGTCTCACTCCACTCTGGAAACTTCTGCAACCGATTGAGCGTGTCAACAACGAACAACTGCTCGTCGAGCGGAGATGAGTAGCCGGCATGTCCATCCTGGGATCGCTTTGCTTTGAGGAAGCTGACTGCCGGGATGTTCCCTGCGTTCACCGCCGCCCAGAAGTCAGTCAAATCGTACTGGTGATTAGCCTGGTCAGTCTTGCCTACCATTGCCACGGATGTCGGAGGAAGATGGTGAGGATTGGCGGTGGATTGATAGTACTGAAACGGTTCATGGTGTGCGCTGTAGTCACCCTGCAGCGATCCGCCGAGGTTCTTCGTCGCGGCGCCGCATACAGCCTTCCCGGCAACGACAGAGGTAGGACGGAATCCTCCTTCAAACCAGCCCCATGTGATTCCTTTTTCATTCAGCAGATTGCCAACGTTAAGACCCCCCATGCCGACGCGCTTGCTTCCGCTGCAATCGTCATACAAGGGATCA
>DATLKS010000950.1:0-4238 GCA_035538255.1 Terriglobales bacterium | reverse complement strand
GAGATTCCCCAAACGAACAACAGAAACAACCCAATACGAATGCCGCCATCAACTAGATTGAAAAGGATTCGATTATCCAGCGCCGGAAACGTGTGCTTCAGCCCAGTGGCTGCAAGCAGAGGCAGGAACTTGTAAAAGACGATGAAGAATCCAAGCGAAAGAACGATATTGACGGTCGCCATCCAGCCGCTGATTTCGATCTTTTCTTCCGGCTTGGCTGCATCCGACTGGCTTCCAGTCATCTCCTGCAAAGCAACATTCGCTGAGAACTTCAGTGCACGGAATCCCAGCATCATTGCGTAGCCGAGCGTCACTACACCGCGGATCACCGGCCATCCCATCCATTTGCGCTTCTCGGATGGACGCTCCAGCGCGTCGGCGTGTGTAACCGTCTCACCGGACGGCTTACGCACTGTGATTCCCCACGCATGCGGCGTACGCATCATAACGCCTTCGAGCACGGCTTGTCCGCCGACAAGAGTCTCCTCGCCGCTTTCCAGAGCGGGAAGAAGCTGCGTGGCAGCGAGCAATCGAAGGCACTGTTTCCAGTAATTCATGGGGCTCACGGTGGCAAACGGCAATGATTAAGTTGCCTGTCTCATTATACGTTAGGCATTCAGCAGGGCCGGCAGCACGCGCAGTTCCCAGCCTGCCTTTGCCCGGCTACAGTTTGTCAAAACTCGGCTGTGAATTCGATGAGTGATTTACCTGACGCGATTCAGGGCCCACGGGTGCACTGCTAACATCCCTATATGCTGCGTTTTGCCCAGCTCTGCGAGGCGGTGGCCAGGACCACCAAAAAGCTGGAGAAGCGCAAACTGGTTGCGGATTATTTCTGTGAGCAGCCTGAGCAGACGGCATCCCAGGCCGCAATTTTCCTCTCCGGCGATGTATATCCAGCTTTCTCCGAGCGCACGTTAAATGTTGGCGGCTCGATCGTGTGGCGCGCGGTACAGCAGGTTACTGGAGCCTCCGAGCAGGAGATGGCGCAGGCCTACCGCCGGCATGGCGATGCGGGCGCCGCTGCTCACGATCTCTGGCCAACTCAGTTCAGCGGATCGGTGCTCACGCTTCCCGATTTGGCCAAGCTGCTCGACGACATCGCCGCCGCGCGCGGTCCTGCAGCCAAGCTGGAGCAGGTCGTTGCGCTGCTGCAGCCGTGCTCAGCGCTGGAAGCCAAATACGCGGTAAAGATTATGGTTGGCGATTTGCGGATCGGAATGCGCGAAAGCCTGGTTGAGGAGGCGATTGCAGCCGCATTCGGGCACACTGAACTCGCAGTTCGGCGGGCGAACATGCTGCTTGGAGACATCGGCGAGACGCTTCGGCTCGCTGCAGAAGACCGCTTGGCTGAAGCTCGCATGCGGCTCTTCCATCCAATCGGTTTCATGCTCGCCGCGGAAGTGAAATCGAGCGAGGAGGCGATGTCGTACTTCACTAACGCGCAGATTGAAGACAAGTATGACGGCATCCGGGCGCAGGTCCATTGCGGCGAAGGGAAAGTGCGTATCTTCTCCCGCACGCAGGACGAGATCAGCGAGTCCTTTCCCGAATTGATTCCGGCATTCGAGAGCAGTACGGAAGCGCTGGTTCTCGACGGCGAGATTCTCGCCTGGGGGTGCGCCTCTGACTCCAGCCAGCTCGGCAGTGCTCTTCCGTTTGCTGCACTTCAGAGGCGGCTTGGACGCAAAAAAGTAAGCGAAAAGATGATGCGCGAGATTCCTGCAGTGTATGTGGCTTTTGATGTCCTCTACGCCGGCGAGGAGCTGGTTATCGATCGTCCGCTTGGGGAGCGCGCGGAGATTCTCACGAGAGTAATGGCCGGTTTGTCTGCGAGGAGTTGCAGCCTGCAAACTGCCGGTCAGAGCAGCCTATTGTTTGATCCGGAAAAAGACGAATCGAAGTTTCCGCGGATCATACGCGCTCCCTCCTTTGGAGCACGCACCGCCGAAGAAATCGAGAACATATTTGCGGCAGCCCGGGCACGCGGAAACGAAGGATTGATGATCAAGAATCGCGAATCGCTCTACGCTCCTGGCCGACGTGGGCACGCCTGGCTCAAAATGAAGCGTGAACTGGCGACTCTGGACTGCGTGGTCACCTCGGTCGAGTTCGGTAACGGGAAGCGGGCTGGAGTGCTCAGCGACTACACCTTCGCAGTCCGCGGCGCCAATGGCAATTTGATGAATGTGGGCAAAGCATATTCCGGCCTTACCGACGCGGAGATCGCAGAAATGACGGGATGGTTCAAAGCACACACGCTCACCGACTTCGGCCATTCCCGCCTTGTCGAGCCAAAGATCGTACTCGAGGTGGCATTCAACAACGTGATGCGCTCAGAGCGTCACGAGAGTGGATTCGCGCTGCGATTCCCGCGCATAGTCCGCCTACGCCCAGACAAGCCGCCGGAAGAGGCCGATACCGTGAAACGAGTGGAGGAGATATATCTGAGTCAGCACCAGGCGGAGTGAGGCTATCGGCACTCGGCTGTCGGCGTTCGGCCAGCCGCGGTTGTCGGTCAAATTAGAAAATGTGACATGGCCGAAAGCTGAAAGCCGAATGCCGAGAGCCTGTATTCACTCTACATACGCAATCACACACTTCAAATAAGCCGTTTCGGGAATTCCGGCGATCACCGGATGGTCCTTGCTTTGACCGCGCAGCTCCAGCAGGCGAATGCGACGATGCGCATCGCGGGCAGCGTCGGCGAGCATCAAGAGAAAATCCTCCTGATCGACGTGGTGCGAGCACGAGCAGGTAACCAGAACCCCGCCATGCTCGATCATCTTCAGGGCCCGCAAATTGAGCTCCTTGTACCCGCGAATGGCAGTGGGAAGAGCGCGTTTAGTCTTCGCGAATGCCGGTGGATCGAGAACCATGGTTCCGAACTTCCGGCCAGCATCGGACCAATCGCGCAGCAGGTCGAAGGCGTTGCCCTCGATCCATTCGATCTCCGGCACGCGCAACGAACTGCGATTCAGCTCGAAATTGCGTTCGGCTGCCTCCAACGCTGAACGTGAAGCATCTACGCCGGTTACTTGTGAACAGACGCGCGCCAGATGAAACGCGAATCCGCCTTGATAGCAGAAGACATCCATGGCACTGCCGTGCGCGTATTGCTCCGCCGCAGCATAGTTGTCGCGCTGATCCAGGAATGCGCCGGTTTTTTGTCCTGCCGAGGCGTCGTACTGAAAGCGCAAGGCGGGACGATTCGCAGTCGCATTCATTGCGATTGTGGTTTGGGATTTCTCGCCCTGAACCAGGCCACCTGGAATGGACGGAAGGTCTTCCAGTTCGCGAATTCGTCCCTCCACTCGCTCAACAATTCCAGAGGGATTCAGTTCCTGCTCGAGCGTGCCGACGATTGTCTCGCGAACTTCTGCTCGATCCATTGCTTGTGTCAGAATTTGGAAAGCAACGATCTCGTTGTAGCGGTCCACGATCAGTCCGGGCAGTTGGTCAGCCTCGCTGAAGACCACGCGATAAGCGTTGCTTTGCTGCGGGATGCCAAGCTGTTCGCGGTAAGCAATTGCAGCGCACACGCGAGCAGCGACGATCTCTGGAACATCAGAGTCACGGCAATCGTGATCGGAGAACATCCGCAGAGCAATCTGTGAGGTAGAACTCGCAAGCGCCCAGCCCAAAACCCTCTGTCGTTCATCAAGCACGCGAACCACTCCGCCGCGCGGCAGCGCTGGATCATCCTCTAGATCGGAGCGGTAGACCCAAGGGTGTCCGGAACGCAGCCGCACAGCAGCGCGCCACGCGACATGAATATCGGGCGCCGCGGAGGCAAGGTCCTCGTTCGGTTGAGCCGAAAGTAAGCCCATGATGCGTTGATTGTATGCCTCTCGGATTTGGCATGTGCTCGCGGATAAGCAGCGTTTTCAGATGCAAGGCGCTGATACCGGTTCCTCAGTTCCGTTGGTAATGACGCACGAAGGCAGGCTTACTGTAACCTGTCCTATGTAGCGTGTTTCTTTTCCGCATATGGACTTTCAATTCACCGATGAACAAGAGCAGCTCAAGCGCTCGGTGCGTGAGTTCGCCGAGTCGGAGATCCGTCCGCATGTAATGGAGTGGGACGAGAGGTCGGAGTTCCCGCTCACAATTATCAAGCAACTCGGCAAGATGGGGTTGATGGGCGTTGCTTTCCCTGCAGAATATGGCGGCGCCGGACTCGGTTATGTGGATTATGTGATTGCCGTCGAAGAGCTCTCGCGCGTGGATGGATCGAT
>DATLKS010000949.1:0-1557 GCA_035538255.1 Terriglobales bacterium | reverse complement strand
GTGCCTCAGTCTGCGCACGAAGCCGAGCGGTGAGCACGAACCTTGGACCATTAAAGCTGATGCGTGAACACAACCACGACATCTCGGTTACCCCGATACGAGAAGTTCTACGGCAAGGCTGGACCATCGCGCGTCCGTACTGGTTTTCCGCGGATCGCTGGGCTGCACGGGGTCTTTTGCTTGCAATAGTGTTACTCAACCTCGGCATCGTCTATATCAATGTCCTTCTCAATAAGTGGAACAACGCCTTTTACGATGCCCTGCAAGGCAAGGATTGGACAGTCTTCCTCCACCAGTTGGTGCGCTTCACTTGGCTCGCTGGCATCTTCATTATCTTCGCGGTGTATCAGGTATACCTCGGTCAAATGCTTCAGATTCGATGGCGGCGTTGGCTCACCGATCGATACCTGCATGATTGGCTTGCCGACGGCGCCTACTACCGCATGGAGTTCACTTTTGGTGAAACCGACAATCCCGACCAACGTATCGCGGAGGACATTCCTTCCTTCATTTCCAGCAGTCTGGCACTGTCTTTAGGCGGCCTCCGCGCGGTGGTGAGTTTGATTTCATTTGTGGGCATCCTCTGGGGACTCTCGGGGCCCCTTGTGATCGGTATTCGGCATTTCTCCGTTGCTGCGCCCGGATACCTAGTGTGGGCGGCCCTCGTCTACGCGGTCGCTGGTACGTGGACTACGAATCGGATCGGGCAACCATTGGTCCGGTTCAATTTTGACCAGCAGCGATATGAGGCTGACTTCCGTTTCAATTTGGTCCGTTTTCGGGAGAATGCCGAGGGTGTCGCGCTCTATCGCGGAGAGGCAGATGAGTTCCGCTCCTTCGGCCAGCGCTTCGGCAACATCGTGCGGAACTGGTGGGGGATAATGCGCCAGCAAAAACGGCTAACATGGCTGACGGCCGGGTATGGGCAAGCATCAGTCATCTTTCCGATCCTCGTTGTGGCGCCACGCTTCTTCCGCGGCCAGATTCTTCTTGGTGGACTGATGCAAACAGCTGCCGCATTCGGGCAGCTGCAGGATTCGCTAAGCTTCATCGTTTCCTCGTACACCGACATTGCCTCATGGCGCTCTGTGGTCGCACGCCTCGCGGGGTTCCAGCACGGTATCGATCTTGCACGCCGTCAAATTGCCTCCGATCACGTCATCCATCGCACCGAGGGGAACTGCACTGGCGTGACGGTGAACGGCGTCGAGCTTGATCTGCCAGACGGGCAGCCGCTTATGGTGAACGTGAATTTCTCTTTACAGCGGGGCGAGAGTGTACTCTTGTCCGGACCGTCTGGAGTAGGTAAGAGCACGCTCCTTCGCGCCATTGCTGGAATCTGGCCCTTTGGCCATGGTGAGATCCTGGTTCCGGCGAAGGCCCGCATAACTTTTTTGCCCCAGAAGCCGTATCTCCCGCTTGGCACGCTGCGCCGGGTAGTGAGCTACCCGCTGGCCGCAGATGAAGATGACGCAATCCTACGCGAAGCTCTCGAAGCCGTAGAATTGGCACACGTGGCTGACAAACTCGACGAAGCAGGCAACTGGGCGCTTCGGC
>DATLKS010000948.1:0-1563 GCA_035538255.1 Terriglobales bacterium | reverse complement strand
CTTGCTCCGGCATGCAGAACTGCCTAAAATAATGGTGCTCAACGTGTGTCTCTCAGGAGTAGTTCGTAACATGTCTTTCGCACTTTTCCGTCGCTTCTCTGGTTTCTTACTGGTTTCGATTTTGATGGTTGCTCCCGGATTGCTGATCGCGCAAAGCACTTCTGCAGACGTTTCCACCGATAACAAATCAGCGGATACGAAAGCACCAGCGGCAAAGCCGAGCTCGCGGGATCCGAATTCTCCTGACTACGACAAGCGCAACCGTCAGTTGACCGATAAGGAAAAGAAGAGCCGGGAAAAGGCGTTCAAAAACGAGGTCAGCCGCGTTTACAAGAAGTGGCTCGATGAAGACGTGCGCTACATCATCACTGATGAAGAACGCGCAGCATTCAAGCAGCTTTCGAACGACGAGGAACGCGACAACTTTATCGAGGCATTCTGGGCGCGTCGCGATCCCACTCCCGATACGGTAGAGAACGAATTCAAGGAAGAGCATTACGCGCGCATAGCGTACGCGAACGAGCACTTCGCTGCCGGAATCCCAGGATGGAAAACGGATCGCGGCCGCATTTACATCATGTACGGCAAGCCCGACGAGATCGATTCTCATCCGAGCGGCGGCACATACAATCGCCCGATGGAAGAGGGCGGCGGCGAGACCTCGACCTATCCCTTCGAGGATTGGCGGTATCGCTATCTTGAAGGGATCGGTCAGGAAGTCATTATTGAATTCGTCGATAGCTGCATGTGCGGCGACTATCACATGACCATCGACCGCTCCGAGAAGGACGCGCTCAAGTACGTTCCTGGCGCCGGTCTCACACTCTATGAGCAGATGGGTCTCGCGAACAAGGCAGATCGATTCGGCGGAGGCCTTGAGCAGTTGGGTGCTGGTCCGTTCAATCAAAACCTGCAGAGCCAGCAGTTCGACAGACTCGAGCAGTTCGCAAAGCTGAATCGCCCGCCCGCTGTGAAGTTCAAAGATCTGGAAGAAGTTGTTACCAGCAAAGTTCGCTACAACCTGCTCCCATTTGATGTGCGGGCTGACTTTGTGCGCGTCACCAGTGACACCGTTCTTGTTCCCATAATGATTCAGGTGAAGAAGAGGAACGTCACCTACGTGAATAAAGACGGGATCCAGCGCGGCACGTTGAACATCTTTGGCCGCGTCACAACGCTCACCGGCCGCATTTCGCAGACCTTCGAAGAAACCATTCAGGATGATCAACCTGCTGAGTTACTGCCGCGGGTGTTGGAAAGCTCCGATGTGTACTCGAAGGCATTGCCTCTGCGGCCGGGACGCTATCGGTTCGATATCGTCGTGAAGGACGTGAATGGCGACAGGATGGGAACCTGGTCTCGTGGACTTATTGTCCCGGATATGAGCGACGATAAGGGACTCACTTCCTCCACGCTCATACTCGCCGATGTGATGGAGAAGGTGCCCTCGAAACAGGTCGGCACTGGAATGTTCGCGCTTGGATCCACTAAGGTGCGTCCGCGCATGGATGGCGCAGACGGAACTCCGGCGAGGTTCAAGCGCGACCAGAAGCTGAATTTCTG
>DATLKS010000947.1:0-3777 GCA_035538255.1 Terriglobales bacterium | reverse complement strand
CGGCACAAGGTAAGTTCTTCTCGGCAGGCCTGAAAAACAACCGTGACTTCGCGCAAGATCATGTCCGCTTCGCGCGATCCGTGTCCGAAGAGTTTCGCGCACTCCTGTTCGACTCCCAGGCTTCGGGTGGGTTATTAGCCTCGCTCCCACCAGAATCAGCGAACTGCGCCGCGGAGGCGCTTAGGCAACGCGGCGTCGCGGCGAGCACCATCGGAGAGGTCCTTCCCAAGGAGCCAGCGCTCATCGAAGTCGTCTAAGTGGAGCTGTGCGGCGCAGCTCGCTTCCTTTGAGGTTTGTAGGACAAGGACGGCAGCCACGAGTTGCGATGCCCCTCGATCAGCTGGAAGAAACTCACTCGGCTAGGTAGCGTTGCACACCGGAAGGCCGATCTCTTGCGAACCCGCAAACCGCCTCGTCCCGTGCGCTGCCCAGCAATAGTAGGCCAGCCAAAGATAAACGGGACCATATTCAAGCAACAGCATGAGCAGAGAATTCCCCGTTCCGTCGTCGATTGGGGGAGTGTAGCCCAACACGCTGGTGACGCTCATGACTAACCACGCAGCGCTCGGGTGAAAACACAAAAACGGGATCGACCAGGTGAAATACCAGGGATAGGCGGATGGCGAGAGCAAAAGCACCCCTCCTGTCAGGACAAGACTCGACCACAGCAGCCCAGTCCGTCTCTTGGCCAAGTAGCCCATCGCCCCCAACACCATCATGCCCTCAAAAAATTCTGCATGCGCCTTGGACTTAACCACAAAATGCAGCAACTGGAAGAAACTCGCGTTGTTCGACCAGTCTCGTCCGTAGTTTCTTGCGCCATCGAACAGATGCAAGCCCGCGCCGAGAAATGGAACATAGAATGTGAATACCAGCACGGCAAAGATGCCCACATAAGCCAGTCGCACTGTTTTGAGGAACGCAGGCAAGAGTAAAGCCGGAAAGAACTTGGAAAGGAATGACAGCGCAAGCGCCGCTATTGAAAGCGCCGGGTGATTCCTCACCAGGAAAAGCAAGGCTGCCAAGAACATGACAATGGCGAGCGGATCAAAATGACCAGACATCGCAAACGAAAGGAGCACCGCCGGGCTCCACGCATAGGCGAGCACACGGTGTAAAGGTAGCTTCATGGCCGCAAGCAGCAACAACAACATGCCGACACAGGCTAAATCGAGGATGGTGGACGCACCCTTGTATCCGGGCACCGTTTTGATCGCGCGGTAGGCAAATTCGCTCAGGGGCGGATAAATAGTGGGCGTGTCTATGCCTGGCGGTTCGGGATTGTCGGGATTTAGCAGCCAGGACAGTCCCGGTGCACTGGGAAAGACGACATATGGATTGAGGTGCGCTCGTTGAACCCGGCCGTCCCATTGATATCGATACACATCGTCAGAGAGCGATGGAGTGGCCGGTAGCAGTGCAAGACGAAACAGAACAGTGGCGGCAAGGATTACGATCATTGCGGCGGTTCCGAGGCGAAACCTCTCCGCAAGAAATACGGCGATGACATACAGGATGCCGGCCAACAGCAGGAGCCCGATGAATTCAGGCATGTGCGTATCCAGGTCGTCTTGTTGTTGCCCGACCCACACGTAGATACCCGTCAGGCCTGTCGCTAGCACCCCCAGCGCTAAGGTTGCGAGAGCCTTCAGCCGTTGAACATCGCCGCCGAGGAGCGCAAATGCTTTTGTCATTCAAATCCCTTATTCGCCAGCCCCGCGTTAGCCCACTCGGAAAGCCATTTCGCCGTTTTTGGGGCCTTCCCCGGTGTGAGCCGTAATTCCTCCGTGAGTCGGCCGAGATCAGCCGCTTCATCGATGTCGTAGAACGGATCGGTTAACCGCACGGAAAGCCCCAAAGGACGGGCTTTTGTCAACAGCGCCTCCAACGCATTCTTTGTTCCCATCGCATCCGTGTTGAACAGAGTCGGATGTGACATTTTTGCGCCCACAAGATCAAAGCCACCGTCGTGAGTGGGTCCCACGACCATATCGCAATTTTCGAGTAATTCGAACGCGGCTTGTAGTACTGACGTCGGCAGGTGCGGACTGTCGCTGTTGAACGCCACAATCCGACTCTAGCCCGCGCTCTCGAAATACGCGAACACCGAGGCGAATGCCGCCGCAAGTCCGTTGCCCATCTGCGGGACGACCGGTACTGCGTTGCCCACAGTCCGCGCAAGATCTTCGACATCAGTCTCGGGACACATGACGGCAACTTCCACGCCGTCGAGCGATTGCGCGAGCGTTACGGTGTCATCCAGAAGACAACGGTAGAGCCTGGTGACGGTGGATACAGGAAGGCTCCGCGTGAGCCTAGTCTTCACCATGCCCGGTCTGGGGCTTTGGCCATAATCACCAGGGTATGATGGCCGTTGCACGAATCATGGAGAATTTCGTTGCACGCTTTGCTACGGATGCTCATACCGGTTGCCTTGCGCCGATCCGGTGACGCTGGAAGTAATAGCGCCTGATCAGGCTGAGGATGAACCAGGCGGCTCCGACGGTTCCCCGGAGCGTGCCGCTGATTTTCGATGTTCCGATGCGTGGATGATAGCTGACCGGCACCTCAACAATACAGAGACCATGGATCGCTCCCTTAACGATCAGCTCTACTGCCCAACCGTAAGTGTTCTGTTCCAGTTCAACCGCGCGGAGCGGGTCGGCGCGTGCGGCGCGGAAGGGACCGAGGTCGCTGATTCTTAGTCCAAAGAGATTCCTGATTAGGCTGGCTGCGAGCCAATTGCCGAAAAGCGCGTGCCAAGGAAGCGCTCGGGCGGCGCGTGGACCCGCGAGTCTCGAACCGATAGTCACATCGGCGCGTCCTTCAGCGATGGGCGTGAGGAGAAGCGGCAGCTCAGCATGCCGGTCACTGTAGTCACCGTCGAGAAAAACCAGCAGGTCGGGCGCGTCGGCGGCAGCCACTCCCGTGAGACATGCCTGCCCGTATCCACGACGAGTTTCGGAAATGACTCGCGCACCCATGCGTGCTGCTATTTCAGGCGTGCCGTCGCGGGAGCAGTTATCCACCACGATCACTTCGTTCACAAGATTCCAGGGAACATCTGCAAGAACCCGACCAATCGCCAGTGCCTCATTGCGCGTGGGAATGATGACCGAAACCCTCACTGGATCTCCGTTCGCCTACCACCAGAGAGAGGACGGTCGCTTGCGCGAAAAGAATGCATCCACTCCCCAAGTGCGACCCGCTGCTCCCACAGCCAGCGCGAGGGAAACCATCACCGGAACCAACAGCTCCCATATCCACCCTGTACCCCACTCCGAAACCCATAGGCTGCTGAGGAATGCAAAAGCAACGAGTGCAGCCAGACGAGTAAAGAGACCGAGCACCAGCAGGACACCAAGGGAAATTTCCGTGAGCGCCTGCAATGGCGCCGCCACGGTTGCATGAGTAGCGGCGAGAGCCATAACGCTCCTCCACACGGCGGGGGCATCGCCGTTCTCTATGTAGTCGTGGATCAGGCTCGCGTAACCTGTTGGCGTGTATAAACCCTTCCCCCAATTCTCAAAGAAGACCCACACGAACATGACACCAATTGTGAGCCGCATGAGGGCGAGCCCCATTCGCGCCTGGGGTTGTTCGACTACGCCGGATGCGTTGTCCGCGGGCTGGACTTGAGTTGTAATCATCATGATCCTCGTCGCTGCCTTCGACATGAAATCAACTGGTTCGTCGATTTATTCAACGGTCAGCGGGTTCGCTTATGTGTCGTAGTCCATCGGCGTCCAGCGCGGAGACCAGTCCGCCCATCTAAAA
>DATLKS010000946.1:0-1981 GCA_035538255.1 Terriglobales bacterium | reverse complement strand
TTCCTGATGGCGATCGCGCTCCAGCGCAGGAGCGAATGCGACGACAGAGAGCCTCGGCGTCGAAACAGTGGCAGCGTCGCCGTTATCGAGGGCGCGATCAAATTGGCTGGCTGGTTCGGCAGTCGCGTAGCGATACTCGACGACGGTGTTCTTCCCAAAATGAACTCCAGCGGAGGCGAACGGTCTGATTCCGCTGATGTGCCGGATGAATTGAACGTCCTGCACCTCACTGCCATATGTAAGGTCTAAGAGATCGGCCACGCGAGTGGTATTCGAGAAGCTGAATGCGACTGAGTTGAGGATATTTGTGACACTGCTACCCGATGGAGCGGTGCGCCGCAGAGTGACAGCGAAGGTTGGCGTGTCGCCGTTCGAGAACTCATGCTTATACGTTGTTCGGATTACCCCTGCGGGCTGGCCGTTACCATTGCCTACGCGGCCATCGACGGACAACGTATCAGAGGAGAAAAGGCCTTCCTGAACGTCGAAGCTGGTTCCGTAATCAGGAGCACCGCCGAAGCCATCAGCCTGGGCGCCAGCGACGAATGCTACTCGTCCTTTCACACCGTGCAGATCGCGTCTCTCGCTGGTTGCTGAACTGGCGAGCACAAATCCATGTTCGCCGTCGAACCGCAGAATAGGACGATTCGCGGCAGAACGCAGAATCCACTTCCAGTCGTCCTGATCCTGAGGTGACAGTTGGCGAGGTGGGAGTAAGCGTATAGCCTCGGCAAGCGTGTTCAATGTGACATTGATTATGGCTCGTCCGCCGGACCGAACCATCACGTTCTCGACCAGCGAAGGCAAGAAGGAGGGGGCCGTCACCTTCACCCGATAACTGCCCGGCGCGAGATTCGCGGCCTGATAGCTTCCAGCCTGAGTCGTGAAGGCAATTACCGGCTCAAACGTCCCTGCGCCGAATACCTCCACCAGCGCTCCCATTTGCGGAATCCCGTTGGCACTCTTCACGGTACCCGAGATGGAGCCCGGCGTCGCTGCGCACACAGGCAGCGTTGCGCCAAACAGCACAACCAACCACTTGAGCCGGTTTGCCATCATCCACCCCTGATTTAGAAGCTGCTGCAGCTCCATCGAGAGCCACGCCCCACTTCTAAGCCGACCGTTGTCCTAACACCGCCGGACGAGTTCCTATTGAGCTTCCTACTGCACAAGGAACTTTGCTGAAGGAGCGATCGACTGCTTGGAGATATTGTCGTTCACTTTCACCGTCAACTCGTACGCGCCGGGCTCAAGGCTCGCCAGAGACATGCTCTTTTCGAGCGTCACCTGGTCACCGGTATTGCCGATTTGATCGGTCGTTTCAACAGCGTGAAGCACGGGCTTCTTCGTTGCCGAGTTCACGATGTCGTACTCGAATTGCGCTGAGGACTTCTTACTCTGATCGTTGACCCCGAGGTTGTAAACCTGCATCCAGAAATTCAGCTTCTGGTCGCGCTTGAACCTCGCCGGAGTTCCGTCTGCGCCATCCATGCGCGGACGCACCTTAGTGGATCCAAGCACGAACATTCCAGTACCGACCTGTTTCGAGGGTACCTTCTCCATAACATCGGCGAGGATGAGCGTGGAGGAAGTGAGTCCCTTATCGTCGCTCATATCCGGGACAATAAGCCCACGAGACCAGGTTCCCATCCTATCGCCATTCACGTCCTTCACAACGATATCGAAACGATAGCGCCCTGGGCGCAGAGGCAATGCCTTTGAGTAGACATCGGAACTCTCCAACACCTTCGGCAGCAACTCGGCAGGTTGATCGTCTTGAATGGTTTCTTCGAAGGTCTGCGAGATGCGGCCGGTGAGCGTTGTGACGCGGCCAAAGATGTTCAAGGTGCCGCGCTGGATCCCATCTTTATTCACGTAGGTGACGTTCCTCTTTTTCACCTGAATCATTATGGGAACAAGAACGGTGTCACTGGTGACGCGAACAAAGTCAGCCCGCACGTCGAATGGGAGCAGATTGTAG
>DATLKS010000945.1:0-10428 GCA_035538255.1 Terriglobales bacterium | reverse complement strand
ATTCCTGCCATTGTCATCATCGTTGGGCTCTACCTCATCAGTTCCATCAAGATTCTCGCGGAATACGAACGCGGAGTTATTTTCCGCCTCGGACGTTTGTTGAGCACTGCTAAAGGTCCCGGAGTGATTCTGGTTTTCGCTCCAGTAGACCGCATCGTGCGCGTCTCGCTGCGGCAGGAAGCCCTTGAAGTTCCGCCACAGGACATCATCACGCGTGACAACGTCACGCTGAAAGTCAATGCCGTGATCTTCCTGCGCGTCATCGATCCGAATAAGGCAGTTGTGGAAGTTTCGAATTACGTCTATCAGACATCGCAGTTCGCGCAGACCACGTTGCGATCGGTACTCGGCGAAGTCGAATTGGATGAGCTGTTGTCGCACCGCGACAAGTTAAATCTTCGCATTCAAACCATTCTCGATCAGCACACGGCGCCTTGGGGCGTGAAGGTCGTGAACGTGGAAGTGAAGCAGGTCGATTTGCCCGAGAGCATGCTGCGCGCAATGGCTAAGCAGGCAGAGGCGGAACGAGAAAAGCGATCAAAGATCATTCACGCCGAAGGTGAGTTCTCTGCGGCGCAACGATTGGCTGATGCCGCGCAGGTTTTGGCAACGCAGCCCATCACACTTCAGCTTCGCTATTTGCAGACGCTCACCGAGATCGGCGTCGAGAAGAACACGACGATTGTGTTCCCGCTGCCGATTGAGCTGATGACCAGCTTTAGCAAAATTCTTGAAATGTATGCTCAGGCGCAGGAATCTGAGAAGCGGTAAAAGGCAAACATGATTTCGCAACAGGAAGAACAACAGGATACAGAGATCGTATTGGGAACGGGCAAGATGCTTGCCATCTTCTTTGGGCTAGTCATCCTCTGTGGGACATTCTTTGGCCTCGGATACTCCGTAGGCCACAGTTCGAGCCCAATGGCAATTCAAACCGGGCAATCCGGAAAGACCAGCGCCTCGGCTGGAGCTAAGCCTCTCGCCGGCGTCACCGTAAGTACACCGCTGGCCACTCCACAAGGTACAACGCCAATCTCCGCCAACAATCCGAACAGTGCGGCGGCCGCGCCGGTAGATCAGACTCCTAACGCGATCCAGTCGTCCACTGCGGCTGATCCCAGCGCGGCGAGTCCGGCCGGCGTCGTTCCCGTCTCGGCACAGGCGAATTCCAATCCGAGCGCAACCTCAGCCCCCGATGGCGGAGCGATCACCGTTCAGGTAGCCGCTGTCACCAAGCAGGAAGACGCTCAAGCCCTGGCCGACGCTCTTCGCCGAAAGAATTATCCTGTGTTCGTCTCGTCAACCAACGCCGCGGACAATCTCTATCACGTCCAGGTTGGACCATTTGCGGAACTCAAAGACGCTGAAACCATGAAGAGCAAGCTCGCCGGCGACGGCTACAACGCAATCGTCAAGAAGTAACCGCAGCACATCACGTTGATCGAGGAAAGAAATAATGGCGACTCCGCCAGGCACTACACCTGTCACTGCACAGCCAGCAGCCGCCGCAGCACCGAAACCGGCTCCTCCGACTTTTTCCACGCAAGCACTGATCGCGGCCATGCTGAAGTTCAATCCCAGGGTCAGCGATCTGATCATCTCTCCGTTCCGCCCACCGCAGGTAGAACTCAGCGGACAACTCGTTGCTGTTCCAGGTCTTCCGGTACTTACGGCTCAGGACACGGCGCGAATTGCCGCCGATCTGATCGGCACTAACAAGCGCGCGGCAGAAACGCTCAAGAACGACGGGGCCTGCGACAGCTCGTATAGCATTCCCGATCTGGCACGGTTCCGCATCAACGCATTTCGACAGCGCGGCACATACGCCGTTGTGATGCGCATCATCCCGATGGGCATTCCTTCGTTCGAAGACCTCAAGCTGCCTCCGCAGCTGAAAGACATTACCGGTCTAAAAAACGGAATTGTGCTGGTGACTGGACCGACCGGCTCGGGGAAATCTTAGACTCTCGCCGCTATCATCCGTCTCATCAATGAGACCAAGGCCTACCACATCGTCACGATTGAAGATCCAATCGAGTTCATGCATCCGCACGGAAAATCGACCATTCACCAGCGCGAGCTCCATAGCGATACCCCCACCTTCTCTCTGGCACTGCGTGCGGCATTGCGACAGGCTCCGAAGGTGATTCTCGTGGGCGAGATGCGTGATCGCGAAACCATCGAGATCGCTATGACTGCTTCCGAGACCGGCCACCTCGTCTTCTCTACTTTGCATACGATCGATGCGCCCAAAACGGTCGAGCGAATCATCGGAGAATTTCCCATTAGCGAACAGACGGCCATTCGCAACCGCCTGGCACAGTCCTTCCGCTACATCGTCTCGCAGCGCCTGCTGCCGCGAAAAGATGGACAGGGCCGCGTCGCCGCCATCGAGATTCTCAAATCCACAATGCGCACGCGTGACTACGTCCAGAACGGCGAGCGCGAAGGCCAATCGTTACACGATGCCATGAACGACGGCGAACTAGAAGGCATGCAGACCTTCGACGCCGTACTCGAGAAGATGGTGCGTGAGGGAATGATCACCAAAGCGACAGCGCTGGGCTATGCGACTAACGCGGGAAATCTGAACCTCTCGCTCTCAGATTATGAAGAACCTGAGCCATCAAGCTAAAGCCACATCTTCGGCGGCATAGTTGAACATGCCTTCGGGAATCTGTGCAGGCGGATTTGCGAGCTCCCACTCCACTGTGCGCCGAATAGCGTCAGCTCGCGAAACTGTCTCGCGAAATCCGAGTTCCTGGCGAATACGTTGTGAGCTTGCGAGCCAGTGCTGGCTATAGTTCCCTATATCCGATAAATGCGCCGGCATGCGCTCCTTCGGCAGGGCGACGAATTCGCCATCCCAGTTCATTTCCTTGGCGATTAGCCGAGCCCATTCGAGTTCCGTGAGCGCTGCCTCCTCCGAAATATTGAAGATTCGTCCAGCGGCCTCACTGTGAGTCGCTGCCAGGACAATGGCATTGGCGACGTTTTCTACGAACCCTTTGCTCCCGCGCCAAGCCGCAATCGTTCGCTCCAGCAGGATCTTCTGCCGGCCATCATGCATGCGCTTGATATGTGGAAAGATGCGATGGAGCGGATCGCCAGGCCCATATACCATCGGAAGGCGCAGGATCGTTGCGGGAAGTCCTGAATTGGAGAGAACGGCACGTTCTACCTTTATCTTCTCGTACTCGTCATCCATCCAGGAAAAGATTCTTTTGCCCATTTCCAGCTGTTGCGGAGTGTAGGCAGGTTTGGTCCGCAATTCAGATTCTTCTGTCAACGGGAGCTCTTGCAGCCCGCCTTCTTCAGTTTCGTGCAGCACTCCACACGCGCGATAAACGTCCATACTGCTCAGCGCTACCACCCGACCCGCAATCCCATTCAGCGCCGTCATCATTTGTTCCGCCTGCCGTCCAGAGCTGAGGATGAAATTGATGACTACATCCGGCGCCAACTTGCGCAACTGCGTGCGGAGCTCAACCAGCCGGTTTGCATCTTCGATGATGCTTCGTACAGAGCTGGGAATAACTACGGCGCTCTTGCCGCGGTGAAGGACGCTAATCTCATGTCGGGATCCGACGAGCTGCTCGATGACGAAGCGACCGATGAATCCTGTGCCGCCGATGAGAAGGATCTTCATTAATCCGTATCGAATCGTTGTTCCTGAAACGGATCTCCGCGCATGTGATAGCCGTTCTGTTCCCAAAACCCGGCTTGATCGTGATCGAGTAATTCGAAACCGCGGACCCATTTCACCGACTTCCACGCATAGAGATGCGGCACGATCAGGCGTAGGGGATAACCATGATCCGGCGACAGAGGTTCGCCATCGTGATGAGTAGCCAGCAGGACTTCCTCGCGGTCAAGATCTGCAAGGGGGACATTCGCGGTGTAGCCCTGCTCGGCGTGGATCAGAGCCTGTGTGGCATTCGCTAACGGGGCCGCGCGAGAAAGGATCTCGCGCATGGCAACCCCGTCCCAGCGATTATCGAAGCGGCTCCAGCGTGTCACGCAATGAAAGTCGCTGGTGCGCTGAACGCGCGGAAGTTGGTTGAATTCTTCCCAGGTAAAGCGGAGAGGATGCTGCACCCGACCGCTCACGCGAAACTCCCAAAGTGCGGGATCAAAGCGCGGAACTGATCCGTAGTGCAGGACTGGCCATTTCAGCGTGAGCGACTGTCCGGGAGGCAGCCGGCCTTCGGCGCGCATCTCCTGTTCCTGGCGTTTGCGTTCATCGCCGGAAAATATTCCTGAGAGGGCCATCAAAGTATTTCACCACAGAGGATACGGAGGAACACGGAGAAGAAAACAAAATCAGATTTGCTTCACTCTGTGCGCCTCCGTGTCCTCTGCGGTTTAGTACTCTGCCAGTTCCTGCATGGCCTTATAGAAGTCATCAGCCTGCGGCAGGATTTCGTCTTCCAGCAGAGGCTGGTAAGCGACAAAGGTGTCCATCGCGGCGACGCGCTTCACCGGAGCGTCTAGATCTTCGAAGAGGTCTGCCGCGATACGCGCAGCGATTTCGGCGCCGTAGCCCCAGCTCAGCGTGTCTTCATGAGCAACGATCACGCGATTCGTCTTTCGAACGGATGTCGCGATCGCCTCCCAGCCGTATGGATTTAGCGTCCGCAGATCGATCAGTTCGACGCTGATCTCCTGCTCCCGCTCAATGCGCTGCGCCGCCTGCAACGCCCGCGGCACAGTCGCACCATATGTGATCAGCGTCATATCACTACCCGGACGCACGATTCGCGCTTTGCCAAAGGGAATCATGTAATCCGGCCCAGGATAAGGAGCGCGTCCGTAGGTCTCGCGATAGAGACGCTTGTGTTCCAAAAAGAGAACCGGATCGTCGCAGCGAATGGCGGTGCGCAGAAGCCCATTGGCGTCGAGAGCATTCGAGGGAAAAACAACCCGCATACCCGGAGTATGCGTAAACAGGCTCTCTCCGCATTGCGAGTGATAGATGGCGCCGCCGGTGAGATATCCGCCGATGGCCACGCGGATCACCGTGGGGCAAGAGAAATTTCCGTTCGAGCGCCACCGGATTACCGGCAGCTCGTTTCGCATTTGATGAAAGGCCGGCCAGATGTAGTCGAAGAACTGGACCTCGACGACCGGCTTTAAGCCGCGCGTTGCAATACCTGTGGCGCGCCCAACGATCGTTGCCTCAGCAAGCGGTGAGTTATACACGCGGTGCGAGCCAAACTCGCACTGCAGGCCGGAAGTTAACTTGAAGACTCCGCCCTTCCCTTTCACCAGTTTCTCGCTGAGGTATTGTTCGCGGCTGCAGTCAGCGACATCTTCGCCGAACATCACAATGCGCTCGTCCCGCTTCATCTCATCGCGCAGGCAAGCGTTAATGAGATCGGCCATCGTCTTGTCAGCGCCGGAGCTCTTGGGCTGAGTTTGAAATTGAGAAGAGCATGGATCGATGTTCGGCGAGTAAATGAAATGCTTGATCGTGCCCGGCTCGGGAAAACGCGCAGCCAGCGCGTGATCAGCCGCCCGCTGAACCTCGCGATCCACTTCTTTCTCCAGGCGGTTGATCCCCTCTTCATCCAGGATGTTCTCCCGAAGCAGGAATAGCTGCATGCGCGTGATGGGATCGCGCTGCGCATCTTTCGAGCGCTCCGATTCCGGACGGTAGAGCCTCTCGTCATCCGAGAGCGAATGCGAGTATGGGCGTATCACGTGTCCATGCACAAACGCCGGTCCTTTGCCCGAGCGGCAATGTTTCACCGCAGCCTGCAACGCCGCATACGAGGCAATCGGATCGGTACCGTCGCACTCGGCAAAGTAGAAATTCGGGAAGTTCGCCACCAGCTTCGAAATGTTTCCTCCGGCGGTGTTCACTTCTACGGGAACGGAGATCGCGTACTCGTTGTCCTCAACAAGAAAGAGGACCGGCAGCTTCAGATTCGACGCGCCGTTTATTGATTCCCAGAACTCGCCCTGGCTGGTTGTACCGTCGCCGCAGGAGACGTACACAATTTCGTCTCCGTGAAAGACGACATCTTTGTACCCGGAGTAGTCGCGCGGATCGTGGCGCTCAGCAGCCTTTGGATTGCGGTTAAAGTAGCGTCCGGCCTCGGCGCATCCGACAGCCTGCAGCAACTGCGACCCGGTTGGGGAGGATTGAGTGACGATGTTCAAACCCTTGTGTCCCCAGTGCGACGGCATCTGCCTCCCACCGGAGGCAGGGTCATCGGCAGCACCCACGGCCTGAAGCAGTTGCTCTTCCGGAGTTACACCCAGGGCAAGCACCAGCGCGCGATCACGGTAATAGGGATAAAACCAGTCGTAGCCGCCCTTGAGCAAGAACGCTGCGGCGACCAGCAGCGCTTCGTGTCCAGCGCCGGAGATCTGAAAGAAAATCTTCTGCTGGCGCTTGAGCATGATCTCGCGGTCGTCCAACCGGCGCGACATGAACATCAGCCGGTACATCTGAATCAGTTGTTCGCGAGTGAGTCCCTGGTAGCTTTTTTCCTGCGGCCGTTCTGCAACTGCAGTCTTTTTCTGCTCCGTCCGGCTTAGCGCCATGCGGACTCCTTGGGTGGAAAGGGTTGTGCTAGCGGAGCGAGCACTCCCCATTCTAAGACGGATTTACAAAAGCGAACCGAAGAAAGAACCAACCGCGGAGCCCACAGAGGAGCATAGAGGAAAAGCGATTGCCCGTTTTTGCTTTGTACCTTGGTGAATTTTGGCTATTCGGATGACAAATGTCACCTGAATTAGATTTCCGCAGGCGAGTACTCGAAATAGAGCTGGAGCTTGAGGTTGTCTTCGTCGCCTTCGCGTATTTCAACACGAATATCTGCGCAGGAGCGCACCACAACATCTGCGTGGCGCAGATCGTAGGCAGGGTACGTAGTGGTCAGTCCAATCGCCTGCATCCCAGCGGCTTTGGCGGCTGCGATGCCTGCCGCCGTGTCTTCGATGACCAGGCACTCCGCTGGAGGGAAGCCGAGCAGGGCTGCGCCTTTGAGATATGGCTCGGGATCGGGCTTGCCTCGCTCGACGTTCTCTGCTGTGACTGCATTCTTTGGGAGCGGAAGGTGCACGTAGTTCATCCGCGCCTCAGCCAATGCGCGAGTTGCCGAGGTCACGATTGTCCAGCGGTCGGGTGGAATCGAAGCGAGCAGTTCCGCAGCACCTTCAATTACACGCACGCCTTCCAGGTCTTCGATCTCGCGCCGCTCCACATTGAGGTTCTCTTTCGGTGCATCCATCTCGGGAGCAACACGCCGAATGGTCTCGACCGAGCGCCTGCCGTGCGCCCACTGCATCACGAAGTCAGGATCGATGCCGTGATCGGCAGCCCATCCACGCCAAACCCGCTCTACCGCCGGCGTGGAATCCACCAGCACGCCGTCGAGATCAAAGAGAATCGCACTACAAGTGAGCATGAAGACAGGCTATCAAAAAGGATCTTTTGGGAGTTTTTGGGAGAGGAAGGATGATCGGATTGGCATCCGATGTTTTTCACCGAGAAAAGGTGACTAGCTTATGGCTTCCAGCCGCTGAGCAATCTGATTCAGCGTCTGCTGAATGCGATCGAGTTCCACCTGGGTAGCTTCTGCGAACTGCTCAATGCCCTCAGGAGCACGCTCCAGGTGACTGGCTATGCTGCGGACAATATCGCGGCCCCGCCCGCTCAGGAGAAATACTCCGAGCCCTCCGAGAAGCACTCCCAGGCCGCCCAACCGATATGTGAGTTGTCTGTTCTTGTCCATCCCCGTATGGACCCCGCTTTCGCCGCGATGAATCGCGGCATGCTGCTGAAAAATATGATGCAGCTTACGGCCTTCATGCAAAAGGAAAGTAGCTGAAGGCGTTACCAGGGTTCTGAGCTGTCGTCCCAGCGCCCTCAACGGTAAATAGGCCAGCTCACGTGAAATCAGCTACTTACCTTTCAGGTCCCCGACTGGAACCAACTTTTGCCGCGTTTCGGGGTTTCAACCAACATCGACGTAGCGTTTTGGGTTCGTATTTTGGCTGAGAGCTGCCAGCTCATTTGAAACCATCATCGAACTAATTATCGGAATTCATAGAAGAGAGGTAGCCAAATGAAAAGGCTATGGATCAGTGCTGTGGCATTGCTCGCTATGGTTGCAGGTCCCAGCATTGGGACGTATGCTCAAATCGACATGAGCCAAGGGCAGGGCCCGGGGCGGGGACCAGTGCTCACTGCTCGTAACCAAGGGCCAACAGCGCCGAACGTGATTCCCGCTGACACCCAGTTTGAGGTCCAGCTCAAAGACACCCTCGACAGCAGCAAAGACTCACCGGGCAAGAAATTCAAGGCAAAGCTGACCCAGGACCTCACAGCGCAGGATGGAACTACGATTCCCATGGGTTCGGAAATCAGAGGACACGTGAGCGACGTGCAGCGCGGCCTTCATTCGCAGCTCCTGCTGAGCTTCGACGAAATTAAGAGCCGTCATGGATGGGTTCCCCTGGCCGCCATGGTCGCGGGAGTGCCTGGCGAGCATAGCGTCCAGGCTGAAACCGGGCCAGAAGGAGAAATCAAGCACAGCAAAATTGACGCCCGCCGCGAGGTCGAGTCGGCTGCAGCCGGCGCCGCTATTGGAGCTATCGTCGGAGCTACGGCAGGCGGCGGCAAGGGGGCAGCCATCGGCGCAGGCGTCGGAGGCGGACTGGGAACCGGAGCCGGCCTGCTGACCGGACGCAACATCCGTCTCAACAAGGGCCAGATGCTCGACCTTCGGCTGGAGCGAGATATCTTCCTGCCACGCGGATAAGAGCTTCGGAGATGAAAAGGGCGACCATAAACAGGGTCGTCCTTTTTTGTTGCCTAGACGCTGTGAATTCATCACGGAGCCACGGAGAACACGGAGGAAGGGCCAAAATGGATAATCTTTTATTGCATCGTTAGCCGCTTTCCTGGTTCCCAGTCGGCGGCTATCCGGCTCCCCGGGTTTCTCCGTGTTCTCCGTGGCTCCGCGGTGAATTCGATCTTTGCTACAAGAATCTTTAGAACAACGGATCAAATTCCGTCGGTCTAACTCGCATTGAAAGCAAAGCACTTGCAGGCCAACAAAATCTCGCGCTCGTTCGTCGCATTCTAAGTCCTTTATTTTCTTTTCCCGTTTTAGAACTGCGAACAATGCATCACGACTTATCAGTCTATTGACTTTTATTCCCAATCCGCCGCAGCACGGAAGCAGGAGTCAAATTCGAGGAGGTGCCACTCTGGGAACACATCATAGCTTCGCGCTCAATCACACCGGTCGAACTGACGTTCCTCGTGAACCTCGCACCGATGAGATTGGGACGAATCCTATCCTGAGCGATGGGATATCCCAACGGGATCGGATGGAAAACCGCCGACCACGGCCGGGTGTTCGTGGTCCATCCCAGAAAGGAACCACACATACCGACTCGAAAAAATGGCCGAAGCCACTTGCGTTTGAGTCTTATATGCGAACCCCTCCGGATACTGTCATCCCTGGGCGCGCAACCAGCCAGTGATTGTGTTGAAAACCGCGGTGCGCCGGGGCCTGCCCATCAACAAACATGCCAACTGCTGTTCGTTAGTGCAACAGAAAGCAGATTCCTCGCGCCGCAAACCCGACCCATGGAATTAGCTATGCCCGGCGCGAGGAACGACAGTTCTGACGGAGAGAACGTGAGTGAAGTCCTAAAAATCAACGCTCCTGATAGTTAATCGGATCGGTTTACGCTCTCTCTGAAAATGCTCTAAGAAAAATTTCAAGGAAACACCCGATGATTGGAATAGACGATCACAAGCTCAGACATAACTAAAGTTCAGCGCACCAGCAACATCGCCCTGAACCATGCGACGAGTCCTAACAAAAAGCATCTTTCCGCGTCTAAAAGCATCATGTGATGAAGCTGACGGTTCCCTTCCAGCTTCTCAAGATTGTGGGCGAAACGTGTTATGGGCACAGTACCGAGAACCGCTGTCGCAGGCTTGCCGCTGCCGTCTCCAGGACAGCCGTGGCAAGTCGAAAATCTTCTCCAACTGCAGAAGGCAGCAAAGAAGATTACGTCTATTCTCGATCTGGAAAAGCTGATCGACAGCATCGTTAACGATGTAGTCGGCTCTTTCGGATGTATCGAGGCCAGTATTTTCCTTCGGCACGAGAGCCGCGATGAAATGATTGCCGCAAGCTGTCAAGGCTGCACGCTCCACGGCAAAGGCCATTCACTGAAGATCGGCCAGGAAGGCATCGTGGGCCGAGTTGCGTTCACCGGCAGAATGCATTACGCGCCCGATGTAAGTCGCGATCCTTATTACCTGGCATGCGGAGAAGACGCGCAGTCGGCCGTCGCCATTCCCCTCAAAGTCGATGACCGCGTGATCGGCGTTTTTAACGCCACCCATCCTGACGTGAATGGACTCACACGCGAACACTTACAACTGCTGCAGGT
>DATLKS010000944.1:0-4712 GCA_035538255.1 Terriglobales bacterium | reverse complement strand
AGGCTCTGAAACCGTTTAGCGGCTCGTCGGTAAAAAAAAATGCAAGACGCGTTCAGTTGTGCGTTCTTACTCCGCCGGAATTTGACCACTCGTCTTGCCATTCGTCCTATACTTCTCGGCGGGAAAGGAGTTCGTCATGGGCCTCTTCCTTCCAGTCCTTCTGCTCGGGCTCGCCCAGTCACCCGATCTGCCAACTTCCACTACTGCTGCGCAGCCCGAAGCACCAGCCCAAAGCAGCACCGGATCGGAGTCGATCGGTCCGCACACGTTCACGCTCGACGGAGCTGCCAGGGAGCGCACATATCATCCGTTCGACCGTATCATCCGGGGCAATCCTCCGGAGGGTCTCCCAACGGTTTGCCTGACCATGCGCAGCTACTACTTTGAGCGCCGCGACAGCCTCGCTCCAGAGTTTGTAGGAATGACCACGTGTGATCCCGGACGCAACTTTACGACGAAAAAGACAGGTGGTTCGGCCAGGTTGGTTCCCGCGAAGTAGCCAGATCCCGTCTTTGCATGTGGCGAGGCGTTTTCGCCTTGCGTTGCGCGGAGAAATGCTTTGAGCGAGACTCTGCCACTTGGCATCATGTGGGAGATTTCTGCATCGCTTCCAATCCCTGTCCACGGTAACCTGTCCCCTGTGCCCTTCGACCAGCCTCATTCCTAGTGCACTTCCAGGTGTGTCTACTGACCAAAGTACAAGGTCCTGAAGTCACAAGCGACACTGGCCGGAGCAGCTATACTTTATCGAGCTTTAACACTCCCCTCGGAGCGCCTTGGCGTGCCGCAACGGTGGAGTGTGGCAATCCTCGACTCTGCGATTTTGTGGTGTCCGGGGAAGCGCGTCGGCGGTTTTGCAGCGTCTAAGAATTCAGCTCTGGACTGAGCTGCAGCTGCACGAAACCATGGGAAGCATGAAGATGAATATGATTCGCGACTGTGGTTTATTGGCGTGCGGCTCTGCGTTGGCTCTCCTGGCTACCGCATGTGAAACCTCGGATAAGCAGGTTCACCCCAAGCCGGCAGTCCAGGCGCAGGCCCCGACCATCACTGCTCCGCAGTCGAAGTCGACCAAACCTCCGGCACTTACTATGGTCGCTCAGGCGCATCTGCCGGCGACATCTTCCCAGCCCGATCCTGTGGACAAGCTCGTAGCCCAGGCGGAAAAGCAATATCAGCAGGGCCAGCAGGAATATGCCGCCGGACACCTTGACGGCGCCAAGCAGAGCTTCGATCAGGCCGTCAACATTCTGCTAGAAGGACAAATCGATGTGCGCTCCGACGAGCGGCTGCAGCGCGAGCTCGACAAGATCTCTGAAGGCGTCAATCAGCTCGAAGTAGCTGCGCTCCAGCAGGGTGATGGGTTTACCGAGCAGAAGGCCAAGCCGGCGCCAATTGACGAAGCCAACGACATTACCTTCCCGGTAGATCCCAACATAAAAGCCCGCGCCGAAGCCCAGGTGAAAGAAACGCGCTCCGATCTCCCGCTCATCATGAATGACTTCGTCGCCGGATACATCAACTTTTACTCGACGCGCGGGCACGGAACGCTCGAACGGGCGTTGGTACGCTCCGGTCGCTATCGCGACATGATCACACGCGTTTTGAAACAGGAAGGTGTTCCCCAGGACCTCATGTATCTTGCCGAGGCCGAGTCCGGATTCGAGCCTTTGGCGCTGTCGCGTGCCGGAGCGCGCGGGATGTGGCAGTTCATGGCTAGTCGCGCCAAGGGGTATGGTCTGCAGCGAAGCTGGTGGATCGACGAGCGTCAGGATCCTGAGAAGGCGACTCGCGCCGCTGCCCATCATCTGCGTGATCTCTATAACCAGTTCGGCGACTGGTATTTGGCCATGGCAGCCTACAACTCCGGCCCAGGAAACGTTCAGCAGGCGGTGCGTCGAACCGGCTATGCCGATTTTTGGGAGCTGTACCGGCGCAACGTCTTGCCCAAGGAAACCAAGAACTACGTTCCTATCATTCTGGCCTTCACGGTAATGGCCAAGAACCCGGCGCAGTACGGACTGGACAAGATTCAACCTGCCCTGCCGCAGGAGACTGATACTGTCCGCATCGACTATCCAGTGGATCTCCGCCTAGTAGCCGAGTGCGTTGACGCCGACCTGAAGACGCTGACCGAACTCAATCCCAGTCTGCTGCGGCTGACGACGCCCAAAGATTCAGTTTACGACCTGCACCTGCCGCCTGGAACCAAAGACAAATTCCAGCAGGCCATGGCAGCCATACCCGTGGATAAACGCGTTTCGTGGCGCTATCACCATGTTGCTGCTGGAGATACGCTCGATAGCATCGCGCGCCAGTACCACACCAATCCCACCGCTATCCGCGAGGTGAATAACCTTCAATCTCAGGAGCTGCGGGCTGAGGCCAAGCTCATCATTCCGATAACCGGAGGACAAGCCATCAGCTCGCGTCAGGTGGCATTTTCACGCAGGCCGACACGCTACCGGGTGCGGCGCGGCGACACGGTTCTCACCGTGGCCGATGAGTTCGGAGTGCCCCCGGAGCGAGTGCGCCGCTGGAATGGTCTCAAGGGTGATCGGCTGGCGAGCGGCAGGCTGCTGGTGATCTATCGTCCCGTGATGGCGGCGGACAATCCGGTAATTAACAGCCCCTCACGCCACCACTCGTCCAAACACAAGTCCCGCGTGGCCAGTTCAGTTCACAAAAGTGCAACATACAGTGCCTCCAGCTCAGCTTCTACGAAGGACACAACTGTCAAAACTAAGGGTGCCGCCGCGTCCAGTGCAACATCGGAACGCGCATTCGCAGGCCTTCGCTAGCTCTCGATTTGACACACAAACACAGCGAGTTGCTATAATCCGCGCCTGCGTTGTTTTGTGGTGCGCGAGCATTCATCACGTCATTGATGGGCTCAACTTTCAGGAGGAGAAATGAGCTTCGACGATCAGACACTCTATGGGCGCAGTGAGGATGAGATGGACGATTACGGAGATTCGGGCCTGGACGAAGAGTCCATGGAAGAAGGTTACGAGGAAGAAGAGGAAGAAGAGGTTACCGGCGGAACTGGCGGTGGCGGCGGTTCCATAACGCCGCGGAGCTCGGGCGGAGGCGGTTTCGGCAGCGAAGGCGCGGGCACGTCCGAAGGCGGCATGGGCGGAGGCGGAGCTTCGCGCGGGGGCGGTGGCGCACGCAAGAAAAGCTCCGCAAAGAAGAAAGGCGGCGGCGCGAAAAAGAAAAGCGCCGCGCGTAAGAGCTCCGGCGGCAAGGCGAAGAAGAAATCTTCGGCTAAGAAGTCCGCGTCCCGGCGCTCAGGCGGCGCGCGGAAGAAGTCCGCTTCTCGCGGCGGCGCCAAGAAGAAATCGAGTCGTAAGAAGAAATAGCTTAATTCCCGAATAGGGAATCAAAATAATGCGTAGAAAAGGGGGAACCGGCCGCCCTCGGCCGTGATCTTGTTGCGAACTGCCATCCTTACAGTTAAGATCGCGTTTCGCTGAAGATCATGGCAGAAGCGGCCGGTTCTCTAGTCTGCCGACTACGCGTTCAGACTGGTCGCTGACGATGCTTACTTCTTGCCTTGGACCGCATTCAGGCAGCGTCCGTATAGCTCGATTAGCTGAGACACCTGATCTTCCGGCCTGACCGCAGTTGCTCCACTAAACCCCGGAGTACTCGCCGGGCCGCGTCCATATTGAGTGCTAGAGGCGATGAACTTCATCATATCGAGCGCAATGTCTTCGTTGCGCCGGGAACCGATGACGGCGGGCATTGCTTCCATGAAACGCTTCTCCTCCAAAAAATCTTGGCAGTTCCGATGCTACCATCCGATTCGTCGGGTATGCGGCACCTGTAGAGATTTGGACGTTAACGCGCATGGTGGCCGCTAAGGAGTTTCATTAGCCTGGTTGTCATTCCATTTGAGAATCCAAGAACAGTCGTCTCGAACTCCCGCCAAGAAAGTCGTATTCGCTCCATGCAGGGCAGTGCGGGGTGACCGAATCTGCTGTTATTTGGAAAGTTTCTGTGCGATGCACATTGCTGTTGAAATACCTGCGCACAATTTTTCTTCCGTTCACGCCCGCTTTTACTGAATACTAATTACTTACAACTTTTTCCGGAGCCTTACTCATACTCCCACCCGCACTCCGTCCCTCATCCATGCAGAAGGCGTTACTAATCTATAACCCATTCTCCGGATTTCATCGGCACCGCCGCGTCGAGCAGGTCGAGGCGGCGGCCGACGAGTTGCGCCGCGTTGGCGTCGAAACCAAGATCCTTCCTTCGCGTGGTCCGTCGAAAGCGGGTATGCAGGCGAAAGAAGCCATCGAGAGCGGATTTGACACGATCTTTGCCTGCGGCGGGGATGGCACGATTCATGACGTACTGCAGGGTATGCTCGGCCACACGCAAGCCGCTCTGGGTGTTCTCCCGCTGGGTACGGCAAACGCGCTTGCGGCTGACCTGAAGATTCCTCGCGATCCCATTCTGGCAATTCAGCGCCAGCTTCAATATCGCCGGCGCACGATTGCAGCAGGGTTGATCGAAAGCTGCAGCAGCCAACACCCCAAGCACCACCGCTACTTCACCGTCATGGCCGGAGTCGGTCCAGACGCGCTGCTGGTGTACTCGCTCTCGGCGGAAGCGAAAGCGCGCTGGGGAGTGGCCGCATACGTAGCCAACGCTCTGTGGGAGTATCTGACCTATCGACACGAGCCATACGACATGACCATCAC
>DATLKS010000943.1:0-2914 GCA_035538255.1 Terriglobales bacterium | reverse complement strand
CGATGTAGTTGTCAGAAAATTTGGCATCTAGGTCTGCCAATGACAGATAGACGTCGCGCGCGATCGCTGACGACTGCAGCGTAACTCGGTAACCATCCCCGGTTGCTTCGATATTGGTCTTGATCTCCGGCTGCGGCAGCTGGACGTCCTTCATCGGAGTGAAGAAGTACAGGTTGCGCGAAACTAGCTTTCCATCCACAAGAAGCTGCGTATCGACGAATACCTGGTTTCGACGACGCTGGGCGAGAAGCCGAGTAACCGGCAGGCTGAGATAAACGTCACTGGCCAATGGTTTGATCTGGATATCGGTCGATTTCTCGTCGAGCACCTTTCCGGTCAGATCCAGCAGGTGCACTCGCAATTGTCCAGGCTGGATCTGCTGCTTGTCTGAGACGACATAGATCTGCAAAGCGCTGTTCTCCTCATTTGGGCTCACCAGCAGATCGTTGTAAAAACGGCGCGCATAGTACTGCAGCGCCTTCCATCGTCCGTAATAATCGATACTCGCCCATGAGGCCACTGGCCAGCAATCGTTGAGCTGCCAGTAGAGAGAGCCCATGGTACGCGGACGGCTGCGCCGCAGATGCTCCGCTCCCATCTTGATCGCTTCGGCCTGCATCACCTGGCTGGCATACAGGAAAGACGCAAAATCCTTCGGCTGGCCGAAATAACGAAGCAAATAATCGTAGATTCGTCCGTTCCCGCCCTTGTTCTTTTGGTGCGAAAGCAGTACCGACGAACTGATGTCCCAGTCAGCAGGAATGCTGAACGCTTTGATCGTGTTCATTTCGGGAAAGGACTGGAAGCCGTATTCTGTCATGAAACGAGGCAGTTGCTGCTTGTAGTTTTCTATGGGCGCGAGCGCGTGCCACACCTGCCAGTAGTGCATGTCGCCGATTCTCTGGCCGTCCGGTTCATCCTCGAAGTTTGCGCTGGGCGAACTCGGCCAATACGGAACCGGCTGACCGTACTCGACAATCACATCGGGCAGCACACGATTGAATAGCACCATGTAGTCCTGCCAGACCTTCTCTGCCGTCTTCTGTCCAACTGCGGCTTTGAATTGCTGGCGATCTCCCCAGTGAATCCATCCCGTTTCAACCTCGTTGTTGCCGCACCAGATCACGATGCTGGGATGGTTTCGCAGGCGCTTGACCTGATCGATAGCTTCCTGCCGGACGTTCTCCAGAAACTCGGCGTCGCCTGGATACATATCGCCCCCGAACATGAAGTCTTGCCAGATGATCAGGCCGAGCTCGTCGCAGATGTTGTAGAAATCATCCATCTCGTAAATGCCGCCGCCCCACTCGCGAACCATGTTCATGTTCGCGTCATGCGCCGATTGCAGAATTTGGCGGTAAGTGGCTTCAGTCACGCGCGTGGGAAAACTGTCGAACGGGATTACGTCCGCCCCCTTTCCGAAAATAGGAATTCCGTTGATCACGAATTCCATGCTGCGTCCCCAGTGATCGGGATCCCGGCGCAGTACGAGCGAGCGCAATCCAGTACGAACCTTCGCCTGGTCAGCGACGCCGCGCTTGACTTCGAGAGAGGCTGAGAAGTCATAGAGCGCCTGCGGACCGTAACCAGCAGGAAACCAACGGGCGGGCTTCTCGATCTCGATCGGAACGGTAACCTTGTTCAGTCCAGCCAGAAGAGTGACGTTCCTTTCGATTTTCTTGGCCGCTTTGGAATCCGGCGCTGTATAGCTGATCGTTACTTTGGCTGCGGAATTTCCGTCAGACTCAATCTCCAGGTTGGCAGTGATGTTGGCAAGATCAGCAGTGACTTCGTTCTGTGCGATGTGCAGATCGCGGATGACGGCATCATCCCAGCTCTCCAGCGTGACCGGTTTCCACACGCCCATGGTGACAAAGCGAGGACCCCAATCCCATCCGTACTGGTATGGCGCTTTACGCGTGTAAGGATCGGTGCCAATTCCTTTTTCTACGTCAGCGTCGTGCGAAGAGATCGACGGCAGGTGGTACGGCAGACGCTCAATCTGCTTTAGCACTTCATTAATAGGAGAACGGAATGTGACCAGTAGAGTGTTCGATCCGGATTTCAGATAAGGTTTGGCATCGATCCGCCAGGTGCGAAACATGTTATCGGCATGCAGAATGCCTTGCCCGTTGAGATAGACAGTCGCGTATGTATCCAGACCTTGGAAGACAAGCTCGATGTGCTTGCGCGCGAGCGTCGAAGCTGGCACATCGAAGGTCGTTTGGTACTGCCAGTCTTCCTGCCCAATCCATTGCAGCGTCTTCTCGTTTTCGCGATAAAAAGGATCGGGAATGATCTTGTTCTGCAACAGATCTGTCTGGACACAGCCCGGAACATCAGCGGGCGTCCAGTTAGCGACGCGCTGCAGTGTGGCTTGGTCCACGTAAGGGGTAACGCCTTCGACGTGGCTTACCGAGCTGTCTGGAGCAATGCGGAACTGCCAGCCTTTGTTCAGGTTCGTGACCTGCTTCTGGCCAGCGGCAAAACCTTCAGGTGACATGAGAATGAAAGCGAAGAGAGCAACCCAGAAGATCGACTTGTTCATGGATATTGATTTTGAACGGCGGCGGCATGATAACTGCTGTGATTGCAAATCGGCAATGAGCCGCGGATACGACCATGACGACCTTGCCGTGATTCATTGCTGAATCGCGCGGGACTCTTGTTTCTCATTGCGCTCTATAGCACTTCGAAGTAACCTTTTCGGCATGCATCTCACCTGGCTTGACTGGTCCGCCATTGTTGGCTATCTCGCGATCACGATCCTCATGGGTTTGTACTTCCGCGGCCGCTCCGGTAGCAGTATGGAGGAGTACTTCGTTTCTGGGCGTTCGGTTTCCTGGTGGCTGGCCGGCACTTCAATGGTGGCTACCACCTTCTCTGCTGATACTCCCTTGCTGGTGACAGGCTT
>DATLKS010000942.1:0-1687 GCA_035538255.1 Terriglobales bacterium | reverse complement strand
ATAAATCTCTGATGAACGGCCGCACCGCGCCGGGCATACTTTTGCAATAGCCGACCCCGCGTTTTCCCCTCACTTCAATCTCTAGAATTCTCTTACCAGGATCCTGGTCATCGACGAGCGTTACGTCACGGAATTGAAGCTGCCATGCCTCGTCGGGCCGCAGGCCGGTATTAACCGCAAAGAGCACATAATCGTGCAGCTGCTCCGATTCCCATCGGTAGCACTCCTGCTTCGGCTCGTGCGCCCGTCTTCTTGTGGCTTCGTACAGTTGAACTCTTTTTGCGCGTAGTTTTAACCCACAATGTATCCCGAATATTCCGACGCGAATCGCCAACCATCGGTTGTCTGTTCAAGCGGGAAGCGATCTTACTTCTGCAGCTTCGCTGCAGCCTCTACTTTCATCAGGATCTGATCCAGTGCCGCACGATCAAAGATACGGCCACGGGTGATAACGACTTTGATTTTCTGGGTGTTTCGGATGTCATCGAGCGGGTTTGCGTTCAGCAACACTAAGTCAGCGGTCTTGCCAAGTTCGACCGAACCAAAACTGGCATCCATCCCTAGAAACTTCGCCGGGTTGCTGGTCGTCGTCTGCAGCGATTCCATCGGCGTGAAACCGGCTTCGACAAAATTAGCCAGTTCATCGTGCAAGCTGAAGCCGGGCATGATGTAAACGCCCGGGGCGGCGTCAGTCCCTGCCATGAACGGCACTCCGGCACGGTGCAGCGCCCTCACCATTTGCAAATTGAGCGTGAAGTATTCCTGGCGGAGCGCGAGCGGGTCGCGTAGAAGGTCGGGCATCATCTCGTCGGTGAAGCGGCGCCAGGTTACATCGCGCCAGTAGGTTGGAACGTACTTGTCGAGTGGCTGGTGCTTCAGGTCGCGTTGGTCGAGAAATGTTCCGCCACGCTGCCAAGCCAACGTTGGGACTTGCCATGTCTGGTTCTGCGAGCGTGATGATCGAATCGCATTTTTGCTGATCCTGTGCGGTGAGCAGCAGTCTCAGGTTGCCTTCGCCCCTGATGAATTTGTCCTCCTCTGTGGAACAGCCTTCGAAGATGCCCATCAGGTGTTCGATACTTTTTTGCCCGGCTTCGACAACTTCCTTAATACGAACTTTGTCTGGGACATGACCGACAATGGGCAAGCCTTGTTTATGGGCTTCCGCTGCAGCGGCGAGGTAAGCATCGTGTGCAATAACGGACTGGACTTTGATGAAGTCCACGCCCTGTGTTTTGAGCCAGTCCACGGCAGCAACCGCACTGGCCGGAGTAGTAATGGCGATGGAACTAGGGAAGCGCAGTTTCCCGTCCGGCAGATACCCGTCCAGCATGGGGCCGGAGATGACCATGCGTGGACCGACGGTTTGGCCGTGCGCGATCTCTTTGCGCCACTCCGAGAGTACCGCAACCTCTCCGCCCATATCACGCACGCCGGTTACACCGTTGGCGATGAAAAGCGGCAGATGATCTCGCGTCCACCGGGAAACCAATCGCAAAAGGCGGAGTGCACATGCATGTCCCACATTCCTGGAATGAGGTATTGACCGGTGGCATCGATCCCCCGTGCGTTTTACGGCGACTGGAATTTGGCCGTATCAGAAACAGAGGTAATGTGATCGCCGCTGATAACCACGGTCCGATTTGCCTGAACCGATGACGCACCCGGATTGATGACAGTTGCGTGA
>DATLKS010000941.1:0-3775 GCA_035538255.1 Terriglobales bacterium | reverse complement strand
CGCGATCGCACGCCGAGTTGCGCAGTCGAGCGGGCCGACAGGGCGCATCAGCGTACCACGCTGTCGCATCTATATACCTGATTAACGGGATTGTTACTAGATGGAGGAAAGAAAATCATGAGATTCGTTTTGAGCTTCCTTTTGCTCTGCGGATTGACATTTGCTCAGGGGCAGTCAGGCAACAACACACAACTGGCGATTCGTCCGGGTGCGCCGAATCCAGATGAACAGCGCATCGTAAAAGAGGTGCGTCATGAACTGGTGATGCTGCCTTACTACTCGCTCTTCGACGATCTTGAGTATTCAGTGAATGGAGACACCGTAACTCTTTTAGGTTCGGTGACAAATCCCACGCTGAAGAGCGATGCAGAGAACGTAGTCAAGCGCATCGAAGGCGTAAACAAGGTTAATAACCAGATCAAGGTACTGCCGCCTTCGCCGATGGACGATCAGATCCGCGTGCGCGTCGCACGTGCGATCTCCAACCAGGGCGGTTTGTACCGGTACTTCATGGGAGCTGTACCTTCGATCCATATCATTGTTGATAGCGGTCACGTCACTCTGAAGGGGATCGTCGATAATCAGGCAGACGACACTCAAGCGAAGATGGCTGCCAATCAGGTTCCCGGTGTGTTCTCAGTAAAGGACGAACTCCAGGTCGTCAATTCGTCGAAACCGAGGTAACGTAACTGCAACCGAGGCGACGGTATCTCTGCGAAGCCAACAGATGCCGTCGCGTTCTGCATCCGCCTATATGTGCGCTAAGCACTCACGACGGAATGCTCTACGGAAGTGATGTTGCTCCTCCAGTTGGCGATTACGGAATCATCGGCGACTGCCGCTCGGCAGCTCTGATTTCTAAGCAGGGTTCTTTAGACTGGTTGTGCTGGCCGTGGTTCGACAGCCCCTCGATCTTCGCGGCAATCCTCGATACGGAAAATGGTGGCTTCTGGCGGCTGAGTACCGCAGGTGAGTACACCGCTGTTCGCCGTTATCTGCCGGGCACAAACGTCCTCGAAACCGAATTTCATACCCCTACGGGCAGTTTGCGCGTGACCGACTGCATGCCCGTGTATGACACCATCTATGAACAGCAAAATATGGTCGCAGATCGCGAGATCTTGCGCATTCTGGAATGCACCTCCGGTGAGGTGCGCCTGAATGCGGTCTATGCTCCGGCGCCGAAATATGCCGGATGCTCCTGCCGCTGGGTGACGAACAAAAGGCTCGGGATTCGCGTTGAATTTCTTGGCGGAGCGCTTTGGCTTCGCAGCGATCTCGACTGGCAGGTCGTCGGTCAACGCGCTATCTGCCAGAGCCTGATGCGAGCGGGGGAGCGCAGGTACTGCTCGCTGGTGCTCATGGAACACGGCCCTGCTGTGCTGTCTGCGCTGGGCGAGTGGTCTGATGCTGCATTGCAGCAGACGATTGGCTGGTGGCAAAGATGGTCTACGCGGTGCAAATATGATGGACCATATCGGGAACAGGTCGTGCGCAGTGCCTTGGCTTTGAAGCTTCTCAACTTCGCTCCCTCAGGGGCGATTGTCGCGGCACCGACGACATCATTGCCGGAACGAGTCGGTGGCGACCTCAATTGGGATTACCGTTACTGCTGGCTGCGCGACGCTTCAATGACAGTCAGCGCACTCTTTGGACTCGGTTATCACGACGAAGCCGAGGCATTTATCGAGTGGCTTCTGTATTCGACCAATCTCACTCAACCGCGCTTACTGGCGATGTATACCGTCTATGGACGGCGCACTCCACGAGAAACGCACTTCAGCCGCTGGCGCGGTTATAGGAATTCTCGTCCGGTGCGTATCGGGAATGGGGCGCGCGATCAGGTGCAGTTGGACGTTTATGGTGAGGTAATCTCGGCCACAGCGCAGCTTGATGAAGCGGATAAGACCATTGATCGAGCGACCGCGAGAGTCCTTCGGGGTCTCGCCAAATACGTAGGAGAGCATTGGGCGCAGCCGGACAAAGGCATTTGGGAGCCGCGTGTTGCCGATCAGCATCACACCCACTCGAAGCTCATGTGCTGGGTTGCGGTGAGTGCGCTGATGGAGCTGCATGATAAAGGTCTTCTTAAAGGTCTGGATTACAAGCACGTGAAGCAGACGCAGGAAGAAATTCGTCGAGAGATCGAGCAGAAAGCCTGGAACACAGAACGCCAGACGTACACAGCGATCTTCGGAGGCGATGAAGTGGATGCCGGGCTTTTGCTGCTGGCAAAGCAGGGATTCGAGCAGGCCAATTCTCCGCGAATGCGGAGCACGTACCAACGAATTCAAGAGGAGCTCGGCGCCGGTCCCGGATTGATCTATCGCTATCGCGACGGGCTCAGTCCCGGAGAAGGCGCGTTCGGCATTTGCTGCTTCTGGGCAGCTGAGTTCTTGGCGCTCGGAGGCGGCTCGCTGGAAGAGGCTGAAACAGAGTTCCGGCGAGTGCTGCAATACGGCAATGATCTGGGTCTCTACGGCGAGGAAATCGATCCCAAAACGGGAGAGGTTCTTGGCAACTTCCCTCAGGGATTCACGCATATCGGCCTCATCAACACGGCCCTCACTCTGGAAGAGCGCCGCGCCAAGTCTGTTGGTGAGGACCGAGTAGCTTGACCATGCAGATTCATTGGGAGTATTGGATTTTTTGGGGATTTGTCGCCACCCTCGCTCTGGTAGCGACGGAGAGCATCGCCCAGGGACTGGGGCTGACCCGTCTCAATCTTCCCCTCATTCTTGGAGCAGCGTTCACTCCGCACCGCGATCGGGCTCGTGCACTGGGAATCGGGCTTCACCTCTTAATGGGCTGGCTCTTTTCCCTAATCTATGTGATTGGCATGAACATGCTGGGCGGTCCGACCTGGTATCGAGGAGCTCTCATTGGAGTTTGCCATGCCCTGGTGATCTGCGTCATCGGCTGGCAGGCGCTGCCCGGCATCCATCCTCGGATGGCCAGCGAAACTCATGGCCCGACTTCCACTCGCATGCTGGAGCCTCCGGGATTTATGGGCCTCAATTACGGCATTACGACCCCGGTCACCGTGTTCATCACACACGCGATTTTCGGCGCTGTTCTAGGTGCTTTCTACCAATAAATCCAACAACATCTCGCGCGCTGTACTAAGAGAACTAAGTAAGGCAATTTTGGGGAGCGGATTGGATAACCTGTGTGAGAGTATTCCTGAGACATGAATCATCACCTACCGAAAGTTCTTAGCATCGACGACAATAAAATGCTGAACATCATGCGCCAGAAGGTGCTAGGAGTCAGCGGCTTCGAGTGCGATCTGGCTTACACCGCCGAGCAGGCTTTGGCGATGGTGATTACCTCCCACTACGACGCAATCCTTCTCGATTATTACCTGCCCGGAACCACGGGCCTGCAGGTCGCCAGCACTATTAAAACCATCCGTCCGGGACCGCCCATCATTCTGGTCACCGGCGAAGAGCTGTATGAACGCTGCGACGCAGTGCACAGCTACGTCGTAAAAGGCGAAGGCCCGGAAGTGTTGATCGCCAAACTCAGAGCGGCCGTAACCTTCGACTCAAGACAAAAGCAGATGCGCGCGGCAGCGAGTTGAAGAGGCGATTAGCTCCAGAGGACCCGGCAAGCTTCTGTTGAGAGCAGCTATGCTGAGTCATGCCGCAACGTTAAGTCTTTCATCCTGAAGCGCTTCTTTTGGGCGAAGGATCTCCGGGGATCCGTCAGACTGAAATGCAGTTCGGGGCTCTTCGGCCTATGGCGGTGGAGTTCTCTGGTGGAGGAGCCACTC
>DATLKS010000940.1:0-1597 GCA_035538255.1 Terriglobales bacterium | reverse complement strand
AAGATGCGCGCGACCCAGACCCGGGCAATCCCGGCTTTCTGGTCGGGAGTCATCTGCTGCCGCCTCCCTCCTCAATTCATAACAGCTTGCAGTCGCGATAAGCGCCCAACGCAAGCAAGGGCAGAGCAATTTCAGCGTCGGCGTATGCGGCAGCCTGGACGAGGCCGAAAGGGAGAAGCGTGTGTTCAAGGGACGGCTGCTGCCGCAAATGTTTAACTTCCGCCCTGGAATGCTACACTTTCATACCATCAAGATTACGAGGACTGCCGAAGGAGCACCAAAATTAGTTCCCGGGTTCGGTAATTTTGTGACGGCGTGAGGCCACAGGCTTGTTTATCCAAGCTGCTAAGAGCATTCTCCTAGTTGTAAGCGCTCTGTTTCCGATCGTAGACCCGATCGGCGGGGCCCCGGTATTCCTCTCACTCACACGTAATTACGATACAAACACGCGACGATTGCTCGCCCGTCGCATTACGATAAACAGTTTTGTGCTGCTGGTGGTGTCCTTCAGCGTAGGATCGCACGTGCTCTCGTTCTTCGGGATCTCCTTGCCAGTGGTGCAGGTGGGCGGCGGGATGATCGTGTTTGCATCGGGCTGGACATTGCTCAAACAAGAGGACGGGACTGATCGACCCTCTGTGCACCGGACAGTAAACTGTAAGGATGTTCTACACGAGGCATTTTACCCGCTGACCCTGCCCTTGACGGTGGGTCCGGGCTCCATCTCTATTGCCATTACGCTCGGCGCAAACGAGTCGCACAACCTGAGAGGAAACCTTCTCTCGATGTTGGCAGCCTTAATCGGCTCCGCCATTGTGGCGGCCACAATTTATCTTTGCTACGCCTTCGCCGATCGCCTGGCGCTCGCTCTCGGTCCCACGCGAACGAACGTTGTCGTCAAGCTCACGTCGTTTCTGCTGGTTTGTATCGGGGTGCAGATCGTATGGAATGGCATCAGCCAGTTGCTTCGATCTTTGCCCGCCGTTCGGCCGTAACCTTCACTTTCGCGGCACACAGTTGCCGAGTTGCTCCAACCCGCATGATAAATAGCCTGCCTCGGGGCGATTGTCCGCATGAAGCGGGGCGGAATGAAACCGCCGGAAGCGTGACGGCGTCGACTGCTGGGTCTGGTTACTTCAGCCTTCGGCAGCAGGCGTTCTTAAACGGCGGGTTGGCGTGTGTCCTGCTTCGGTAAGCGAAGAAGCAGCGGATCGCGAGCGGGCGCGTCATTGAGATTTTAGAAAGAATGCTCTGAATCAAAAAATTACCTTGGTTCAGGGGCGGTTGATGGACGGGAACCCCCGTCTCGTGGACACGTCATCTTGACCAAAGCGCTCGGCTCGAGTTGGCAGGGGCCCTTCGAAGCGCCCGGCGGTTACCTCTGCCTGCGCAGGACGTCGGACGAGTGCCGTTCGCGTCGCTCATCCGTTCAAAATCTGGACTGGGAATCCAGCTTTCGGACAGTGCGGCAATCGCCCCCGTCAACTCCTTGTGGAAAACATAGGCAACACCATGAGTTCGCGCACCCTTCTCCTTGGAAGCTGACGTGCACCACTTCTGGTCTTGCTGGAGAGCGAATTACCCTTCCAGCCAAGGG
>DATLKS010000939.1:0-6923 GCA_035538255.1 Terriglobales bacterium | reverse complement strand
GAGTGAAGGCCTAAAAACCAACGCTCCTGATAGTTATCGAATCGGCTTACGCTCTCTCTAAAAATGCTCTTATTCCATTGTGTCGCAGAGTACGGAAGGTTCATCCAGGACGGTTTCTGTGGTCGATTGGCTTTACTTCACGCGATGAACCGATGGCCCGATCACCCGATTTTGCTTGTAACCTATAGTCCTGTCTTCCTCCACGCAAATCCGTCGCATGTATCAAACGCTTGCGCGGACCTACGGGCCGCTGCACTGGTGGCCGGCGCGAACGCGTTTTGAGGTAATCGCCGGTGCGTTTCTGACGCAGAACACGAGTTGGAAAAATGTTGAGCATGCATTGCGCAATCTGCGCCGCGCCGGGATATTGAATATTGCCGGTATCCGGCGCATACCTGTCGCAGATCTCGAACGACTCGTGCGTCCTTCCGGATACTTCCGCCAGAAAGCCGCGCGGCTTAAGACCTTCGTCGCCTACCTAGACCAGCGCCACGGCGGATCCCTCTCGCGCATGTTCGCTCTACCGCTCCAGCAACTGCGTTCCGAACTGCTCGCACTGAATGGAGTCGGACCAGAAACCGCAGATGCCATCCTGTTGTATGCCGGCAAGCTCCCGGTATTTGTGGTGGACGCTTATACCAAGCGGCTCTTCGAGCGACACGGCATAGTTCCTGGTGAAGCTCGATATGAGGAGCTGAGGGCCCAAGTGGAATTGGCCTTCGCCTCGTTTACACCGGAAACTGATTTAGCCGATCACTACAACGAATTTCACGCGCTCATCGTGCATCTAGGCAAACATCACTGTGGCAAGACTGCCAAATGCGAGCGATGCCCGCTGCAGCCCCTATTGCCCAAAATGGCACTCGATGGGTAGAGACGCAGCATGCTGCGTCTCTACGGAATGAAACCTATCTTCCCGGTTTGACGTTATCGCTTGAGTTAGGATCCCAGGTGAGTTCGACGCCGGAGCCTTCTTTCACCTTGCCGGAGAGCCCGGTAGCTTCTTCGGGCGGCAGACCGGCCATTTCACGCTTGCGGTTTTGGATTTCGCGCAGCTCGCGCAGGATTTGGGCTTCCTGCCTTACATATTCGTCTTCCGTGATCGTACCCTCGTCGAGTTCGACCTGAAGATGTAGCAGCCGCTCCTTGATTGGAGCGTCGTCTGTATATTGCTCCTCTGCGACTCGTGCCAGCGTTCGCAGAATGGACTTGAAACCGGTGACGGGAAGCATGAGGAGATCGTCGATGAGGAGCATAGCTACTGGCTACTGGCTACTCGCTGCTAGCTACTCACTGCTCAGCAGCCAGCAGCTAGCAGGAGAAGCTAACTCGCCGTTCCTCTCTCCAGCTTGAGCCGGATATTCACGAAGTTGTACGGAGGCCAGGGCCCCGTGTACTTGAAGTTCAGGCGGTCTCCGAATTTCTGCGCTACGGCATTCACCGCCGCATCGAATTCAGCTTCCTTATCTTTCTGGATCAGGAAAGCCGCGTTCATGATCATCTTATCGCCGATGACTTTGTTATCGCGCGACGCCACGCAAACGGCGCGCAGTCCGTCGTAGATTTCCCGCACAACCTCAGCTGCACGCTCAGCCAGAGCTTTGTCGATCATGCGCCCAAGCTGCATGCGGGCGAAGTAGGTGGACTGCAGGTGCTTGCGCGTTAATTCGTGCTGGAAGCGGTGGATTTCTTCGTTTTCCCGTTTCAGTTCCTCGACGATGCGGTCGCGGTCCCAGGTAACTTTGAGTCCGAACTCGAGCTTGTTGGCCATCTGTTTGAGAACGTCTTTTAACGACGGATAGATGCTCTTCAGAACCTCGCGAATATCGTCGTCGGTGCGAAATACGGTGCCGAAGCTCATCGGGATGATGGTGTTCGCCTTCATCACAGTTTCGATCACGTGTTCGTGGGCCAGCGCGTTCTCGCGCGTAGGATCGAAGATGAAGACGGGCGTCTTGCTCACAACGGCTGCGACATCGCCGTGATGCACGGTATAAACATTTTCGCCGATCCCACCGATTCCGATTTTGCCGAAGCTGAGCTGCTCGCGCGCCTCAATGACGCCATAAACGTACCGGCCCTCCTGCTGTTGCTGCTGGGGGCGGCCGTCAGACTGCGCGGGAACGTCTACCGGCTCGAGGCTGTGAACTTCCTTTTTCGCGTCCTTCTTGCCTCGGATCGGTGTCGGGGCCGCCTTCTTCTTCACTTTGCTGGGGCTCATACTCTTCTCTCAAAAGTTTATCGATCGTAGTAAAGAACTCTTCAATATCAATCGGTTTGTAGAGGATGGCGATTCCATCCTTGCGCGCCTGCTCAGCGGTTTCCTTGCTCGCGTATCCAGTAAGAAGGGCCGCCTTGGTGTCTGGTTTCTTCCGCCGACCATGCTCGATTACCTCAAAACCTGTGTGTTCCTGCTCCAGAGAGTAATCGCAGAGCAGCAGGTCGAAGTCACGGCGCTTCAATGCTTCCAGCGCTTCTACGGAAGAAATAGCGGTTTCGACGTCGTAGCCCTTCCTCGACAATATCAGACCGTACGTGGTGAGCACCGCGCGCTCATCGTCCACGACCAGAATCGAGAATTGCTTCTCAGTTGACATCGGAATTGGCGATCCCGTTAAAGTGTCGCTCCGTGCTCAGGTCGGATCATCGGATGATCGGGTGAAGTAAAGCAAAACGCTGGGTGTACCGCCTTCACTTAACTCACCCGATGATCCGATCCTCACCTCACCGCCGGCAATTCAATCTTGAATACGGTTCCCTTTCCTACCTTGCTCTGCACGGAAATCTTGCCACCATGATTGCCGATAATTCCACGAACAATCCACAAACCCAGGCCAGTTCCCTTCTCGCCCTTGGTGGTAACAAACGGTTCGAAGATGCTCTTTTGCAGCTCCTTCGGAATGCCGCTGCCGGTGTCCGCGACCAGGATGCGAATGCTGCCCAGCGGAAACTCTTTACTGGTGCGGACGTGGCGCGTACGCAGCAGCAGCCGGCCGCCATCCGGCATGCTGTCCTTAGCATTGATCACTAGATTCGAAAGCACCTGGCGCAACTGATCGGCGGCAACCACGGCATCTGGGAGATCACCGAGCTTGGTCGTGACCTCAATGTTGCTGCGCTGTAGCTGGCGATTCAACAGCAGTAGAGTGTCTTCGATCAACGTGTTGACGTTGATCGGCTTCACCTGCTCGTTGTTGCGATACAGGCCCAGCATCTGACGCACAATGCGGGCAACGCGCTCGGTCTCAGATTTGAGAATCTCGTAGACCGGCTGCGCATCTGCCTTTACCGAATCGGAAAGCAGATAAATCGCGTTCTTGATCGCCTCCATGGGGTTATTGACTTCGTGAGCGATGGTCGCTGCCAGACGTCCTGCAGCGGCAAATTTCTCGATCTCCAGCATGCGACGTTCGACTTTCAACTGCTCGACACGGCGCAGAGCCGTGAGATCGCGTAATACGGTCACGGTGAAGGCGACTTGTCCGCGCTCATCGTAAATCTTGCCGGAGCGCGTGTCGTATTCGATCTCTTGTTTCGTATTCGGGTCGGTAAGACGGATCGTACCGCTTTCCTTGTCGGCAAAGCCGAAAGTGAAGGCGGTGACATATGCGTCAAGTTGCGCCTGATTCTTCATTCTTAGGGAGCCAAGCGTTGCGCTACCCTTGCCATTGGATGAGAGCGTTTCCCTTTCCCCCAAGCCAAAGAGGTTTTGAGCCAACGGATCGAGGAGAGCCACTTTAGCCGAGCCGTCGCACACAACAATGGGATCGCCCACACTCTCGATGATTACATTCAGGCGATCGCGATCCTGGCGAACAAGTTCTTCGGCGGCTCGCAGCTTGTCGTAATTTGTGCGCAGCTCCTGGTCGGCACGGCGGAGATCGGTCACGTCACGCATCACAGTGACCATGCCAAGCGGCATGCCGTCGCGGGTGAAGGTTGGCGTGCAGACCGCCTCGAAAAGCATTTCCTCACCTTCAATCGCATCGATCAGCGTCAGATCACGCGAGGCTTCGACACCTGAGACCGCCACTGACGACAATGCAGCCGAGAAGAGCAGATTATTCATCTCCACTGCTCGCGCCAGGCCTTCTGTTAGACCTTCGGCGATGGTGCTGTCAGGAACCTTAAAGAAGCGCTCGGCCGCGCGGTTTTGCACAATGACGCGATAGTGATTATCAGTCAATATGACCGGATCGCTCATCGATTGCATGACGGTCTGCAACTGAGCGATGGTCACGTCCATGTCCGTCATGCGGTTGTAGTAGTGTTCGACCTTGAACAGCCGCGAGAGATAGCGGTTAGCCATCTCAATCAAGTTATTCAGCAGAACGATATCCGGCGCGTCCTTGGTGGGTAGTTCCACGGCCACCAGGGCCGCATAGGCACGCATGCTGCATGTACCGCAGACCTGACTCTCCAGGCTCATCTTGCGGCGATGTAAGGAGTTGTCGACTGCCAGGCACTCGGTACGCCGCTCGCGCTCCGCTTCCCAGCAAGGTGTGGTGTTGCTGTACAGGATGGGATGGCAATAGAGCGAACGATGGTGCAGGGAGGAGTCTTTCACGACGCTGGGACGCTGCGAATGCAGGACGTCGACCACAGGATTCTCTGCCGCGAACAGCGAGCTGCGGAAGCGATCCAGATAGTTCTTCGAGCAGTTAAGAGATGCGGAAGGCAGGACTTCTCCGGTTTCAAAATCGACGGCAACGATAAAGGTACGATCAAAGCCGAGGCCAACGATCTCTTCCAGCAGGATCGGATAGACCTCTTCTGAGCGCTCTGCCTGCAGCAGACGCAAGGCTGCAGGCGCACGGCGCGGTGATGAATCGCGCAGCCGCCGCCTGGCCGGATCTGGCCTCTGCAAGCGAAGTTCGGGTGTTGCCATCATGGGGCCCCTAAACGGCGAGGCTTACCGCCGCGCTCCTCCACGACGAACCCGCGTCGGGCGCGTCGGCAGCGGTTCCTCCGGACCGAGCGTCTCTTCGCTTACTCCGGCGATTTGCGGACGGCTGACGGTAGGCATGAGTCCGACAGCATCGGCATACTTCAGGTAGGTGTCGATTGAGGCCACCACCACGCGAGCTTCGACGGTGATCAGGTCAATACCGACCAGTGAGATGCGCACCCACGCATCGATAACGATTCCCTTATCCAGTACGCGATCAAGAACGTCAATTAAACTTGATCCGCCCGATACTCTTTCAACAGCCATTTAAGGCCCTCCTGCAGTCTCTACGGTTTATCAATGCTATCTATTCGTTGATCGCGGCCTCGGACGCGTTGATCTCGCAGTCGCCGAGCGCCTGTTTTGTACTTGTTGACCCGTCGCCGCTCGAGTCTCTCCCGGCAAAGCGCGAGTCGCTGGTGTTGTCCCTACCTGATGCGTAAGATTAGGATCGAACTTCCACCAATTCATTCCGATTTGTTCAGCCTTATCTACGGAACAAACCAGCAGACGAATGCGCACCGTCAGCAACTCGACATTCGCCAGCGAGATGCGTATATCGCCGGCAATTACCAGCCCCTTATCGAGAATGCGGTCCAGAATGTCAACCAGATTGGTATTGCCGGATACAGTCGGGAAGCGTTCCATCCTGTGAGACGTTGACCTCTCTCTCTCAATACCGCGAATGCCGCTGAAAAGACGGAACAATCCAGCGAACTACGACACAGCGCAGCCCCAGCCAGACACGGCTGCGCCTACTTCCCGAAGAGTCTAACGGAAAATGTGCTCGGACGGGTGCGGGGGAAGCATCCGTAAATACGGCCTAAAACTATACTGATTTTTAATATAACGCACAGTTTGATGCAGAACTGCTGAGCAGAGTTGTCCAGCAAAAATAAGGATTCACAGTTGTCGGGCAAAAAGATTAATGACGAGAGTTTTTCCTCATTCACGTCATGGGTTGTGGAGATTCCCTGTCTTCAGATCGCCCAAACAGCAGATGACCCGATCAGGCGATTCCTTTACTGGGCCTGTGGCGCGCCGGCAACCGCCACGTCTGTAGTAGTACCGATGGCGTCTCCGGACAGCACCAACTCCACGCGGCGATTGCGCTGACGCCCCTCCGACGAATCGTTCGAAGCTATAGGCTGCATCTTGCCGAGTCCACGTGCGGTAATGGCTTGCGCAGTTACTCCCTGGCTCACCAGGTAATCGCGAACCGCTTCGGCACGCTGCTCAGACAGACGCTGATTGAATTCGTCGGTTCCTACTGAGTCGGTGTGTCCTTCAATCGCAACTTTGAGGCTCGAGTATGCCAACAGGATGCCGGAAACCTTTGCCAGACGCTCGCGCGCTTCGGGCTTCAGCTCGTATTTCCCAGTCTGGAACAGAACGTCGCCCATATTGGCGATCAGACCGCGTGCGGTGTCATGCGTTTCGAGCACGGCGTTGAGTTGTTGCAAAAGGCGGGCACGCAGATCGGACTTTTCTTTTTCTGCCTGTTGGCGGAGACGGTCAGCCTCGGCAGCGGCCGCGCGGGCCTTGTCAGCCTCGACGGCGAGCTGCTGTTGCTGCGCCAAGGCAGCCTGACGCGCCGCTTCCGCTTCAGCCTTCGCCTGTTCTGCCTGCTGCGCCGCTACCTCCGCTTCCTTGCGCATGCGCTCAGCTTCGCCGCGTTCCGCTTCAGCTTTTGCGCGATCCTCTTCTGCCTGTTGACGACGCTGCGCCTCCGCGGCAGCCTGCGCTCGCGCCAGAGCTTCGCGTTCAGAAGCCTCACGCGCCAAGCGCTCTTCTTCCTGCTTCTTAAGCGACATCACACGCGCGTCTTCCGCTGTCTGCGCAGCATCACGAGCATAGGTTGCAACGGACGCTTTGGCCTTCGTGCGATATGCATTCTCTGCCTGCTGCAGGGAGTGCTCGGCATTGGCGAGCGCGCTCGGCGCATATTTATCGGCGTTCGCATTGCGAGCGATTC
>DATLKS010000938.1:0-9838 GCA_035538255.1 Terriglobales bacterium | reverse complement strand
AGACTTCTCTCGTTTTGGAATCGGTCAGACAATACTGTTGCATTCAGACCTCGCAAACCGAGGTTGCTTAGCTCGGCCAGATTTTCAATGTGGTCCACAATATATAAGCGGCAAAAACGAGCAAAGTGGCTCACGATTTGTGCAAGAATGCTGATTTTTATCGAAGGTTCTCTAAATTCGCCGGGGAGGAGTGGTTTGGCGAAGACCTGGTCAAGCAAGTAACTGGAAATCCATTGACTTGCGAGCACTTCGACAGTATCTTTTCTGCCCACACGCAGTATGTCTCCGGCGCGGGATCTTCGTCACGATGACCTGAGCCAACTCCTCGCGCGTTGGACGAATGGCGACCAGGAAGCGCTCAAGTCGCTGATTCCGCTCGTCTACACCGAGCTGCGCCGACTGGCGCACTATCGTCTGCGGCATGAGCATCATAAGCAAACGCTGGAGACTACTGCCCTGGTGCATGAAGCGTATGTGCGCCTGGCAGAGAATCCGCCGAACAAGCTCGCGGACCGGAAGCACTTCCTGGCATTAGCTGCCAGTATCATGCGTCAAGTGTTGGTGGACCACGCACGTGAAAAACAAGCACAGAAACGCCACGGGGGCATTCAAATTGAGTTGGACTCCAAAATTGCTCCGGTTGCTGAGCGAGTCATAGACTTTCTTGCTCTCAATGAGGCACTCAGTAGCCTTTCCAAGCTGGATCCACGCCAAGCCACGATTGTCGAATTGCGCTTCTTCGCCGGCCTGTCGATTGAGGACACGTCGGAAGTGCTCGGCATGTCACCGGCAACGGTCAAGCGCGATTGGCTTACAGCTCGCGCATGGCTCTTCCAGCAGATGACCATTGCCGCCCAAGCAAATGCGGCGGGGGCACGCAATGCCGAATGAGGCGGCCAGAGCGCAATGGACTCCCGAAGGATGGCGGCATCTTCGAGAACTGCTGGCGACGCTTATAGATACTCCGCCGGAAGGGCGACCCGCGTTTCTGGCTGATGCGTGCGGCGATGATATCGCGCTGCGAATGCAGCTTGAAGACCTGCTGCGTGCCCATGAAGCGACTGGGGCCGCCGGTCTGGATCACTCTCCATTAACCAGCGTCCCGCTGGCAAGCGCCCGAGCCTTCGAAAGTGTTGTGGGACGTCGTATCGGCGCTTATCGCATCGAAAGCGAGATCGCGCATGGAGGAATGGGAACGGTTTACCGTGCCATCCGCGCCGACCATGCTTACGAGAAGTGCGTCGCTATTAAGCTGGTCGACCGCGCGGTGCTGTCGCGGCGAAGCGCGGAGCTCTTCCGTCATGAACGGCAGATTCTTGCAAAGTTGGAACATCCTAATATTGCACGCCTGCTGGATGGCGGCACTCATGATGATGGCTCTCCTTACCTGGTAATGGAATTCGTAGAAGGAGAACCGATCGCGCGTTACTGCGATGTTCACCGGCTCGCAATTGAAGAACGGCTCAAACTGTTTCAGAAGATCTGCTCGGCCGTGCACTTCGCGCATCAGAACCTTGTCATCCATCGTGACATAAAGCCAGCCAACATTCTCGTAACGTCTGAAGGAGAACCCAAGCTCCTCGATTTCGGAATCGCGAAAATTGTCGATGCGGGCTCGGCAAAGACGACACAGACATTCGGGGCCATGACGCCGGCATATGCCAGCCCGGAGCAGTTGTGTGGACAGGGAGTTACTACTTCGACCGATATCTACTCGCTTGGACTCGTTTTATATGAGTTGCTGACGGGCCGCTACGCCTTTGAACGCTGCACCTCTCCTGCTCGGCGGCAGCAAGCCATTCTCGACGGCGAGCCCGAGCGGCCCAGCCGTGCCGTACTGCGTCAGAGTGTTGAGCCTGACGAGCTCGCGAGTTCGGAACAAATCGGCGCGTTGCGGCAACTTCCCCCGGAGAAGCTATCGAAGCGCCTGCAGGGTGACCTCGAAAGCATCGTCGCTAAGGCCATTTGCAGAGAGCCGGACCAACGGTACAGCTCGGTCGCGCAGTTCTCGGAGGATATCTCGCGCCATTTGCGTGGCGAACCTGTCATCGCGCATCGGAGCACCTTCTTCTATCGATGCACGAAATTCATTCGCCGACATACTCTCGGAGTCGCCGCTGCAGCGCTCGTGCTTGCTCTGGTCGGCGCTGGCTTGGCCTTGATCATCGCCGCCGAGCGCCGGGCTCGTGCTCAGGAGGCACTGGCAGAACAGCGCTTCAATGACGTTCGCAAACTTGCGAACTCGTTGATATTCGAAGTGCACGATTCGATTCAGAACTTGCCTGGCGCAACGGCCGCCAAGAAACTGATTGCGCAGCGCGCACAAGAATACCTCGACGGTCTGGCTGCCGAATCGAAGTCCGATCCGGGATTGCTTCGCGAACTGGCGGCCGCATACAGACGGCTCGCCAGCGCTATGGGAAATGGCTTCGATGCGAACACAGGCGAATCCGAGCGCGCGCTGCAAAACTATCGACGCGCAATGGAATTGCGCGAAGTAGTAGTCGCGCTAGTTCCCGCGAGCGTCGACGCAAAACGTGACTTGGCGCAAAGCTACTTAGACGTGGCCTTTGTGACCGCTCAGAGTCATGAGAAAGACAAAGAGAAAGGCTATTACGATAAGGCGCTGGCAATCCTTGAGCCTCTGGCTGCTGCCAACCCACAAGATCCAAAGGTGCAATATGGATTGGCAAAAGCACTCGAACGTCAGGCCGGAAGCTTCACCGGACAGGGAAAGTTTGAGGAAGCAAAGGCAAATTACAACCGGTCGCTCACCATCTATCAGCACCTGGTGGATTCAGAACCTCAGGACAACAGTTATCGGAGTGAAGTCGCATTCTCACACAAACATTTAGGTGGACTTCTAGCAACACAAAGCCAACGAGACCAGCTCAAGGCAGGTCTCGATCACTACCGTGCAGCGCTTGCCATCGATGAAGAGCTGCTCAAAGCCGATCCCCAGAACGTAAACAGCCGCTACGCTATTACTTTTACATATAGCGATATTGGATATATTTTGGGCAAGCTCGGGGACGTTGATACCGCATTGAATTACTATCGCAAGGCATTCAAGATTCGAAGTGCGCTCGTCAGCGCAGATCCGCAGGACACTCGCGCACGTGGCGGCCTTGCCAACACGTACGGATATGTGGCGGGTCTCCTTTCTAAAAAGGGAAAGCTCGAGGAGGCGCTTGAAGACGAAAAACAGGCATTCCGGATCAGGAAGACGCTCTCGGACAACGATCCAACGAACGATTCCAAACAGCTAAGCGCCATGTGGTCAGCGGCATCTGTCGGAAACGCATATGCGCAGTTGGCCTTCAGCTCGCGTACAAATCACCAAAATAAAGTAAGTCTCTGCCAACAGGCGGAATCATGTTTTCAGAACTCGATGCCGGAGTTGCTAAAACGTAAGCGCGAATTCCTGCGGGAGGATGCGAACTATTTAGAGGAAATACAACAGTCCGCGGACCGCTGCCTTGAGCTCTCGCAGCCTCACGCCCAATTATCCAAGGCTACAAGACCGCACTAAGTTCTCGCCCAAGCACCTGCGAAGTAGACTTCAGTTTTGCTTAGCTGCGCGTTCTGCCAGGCGCCGGAGGAAAAAGAAGCGGGGATTAACGTGCTTGGCGATATCGGGCAAGAACTCGTTCATCAAGTTCCAGGCAGCATCCGAACCGATGCTCACGAAAATTCTGCTGGAGACCGCTCCGAGGCTTTCATCCCGGTCGAAATGATAGGTGTTCTCGAGCAATGACGATGAGGCGGTTCCCACAAATTCCGCATAATTAAACATGGGCTTGCCATAATCTGAGCGCGCGATAATCACGCGTGAAAGTGCGTAAGCAATTCTCCTCCCAGTCTTTGATCCGACATCGCGGTGATAGTGCGGGTCCTGGTGCGCGAGACTCGAGACCAGGAAGGTTGAGAAGAATTCGCTCAGGCCATCGTCGGACATGGACATGCCAAAGCGTTTTCCAAAGCCACTCCAACCCGTTCCGAATGCCGAGCTGGAGCTGCTCGTAGCATTCGAGATGGCCGAATCAAGCGCGGTGCCGCCAATGTTGACCGGATCAGAAAAATTCTTTATGGCGAGATGGAGCTTGCCAGATGCGCTTAGTGGAACCGACTGTTGCGGACCTTCGATGCGGCGCAGATCCTCGCGCTCGATCTGCGCCTGCAGTTGCCCAGACAAATGACTAATGCGATCGCAATTCTTGCTATTGGCGACTGCGGAGGTCGGAATCGGAGGCTCCACGACCGGCTGACCTGTCGGTTCCGACGCATTGGCGCTAAATGACTGTGCCAAGCCGCTATTGCTCGCCAGGAATGCGGCGGCGCATACAAAGAGTCGGCAAACCCGCCCGCAAGTGCCTCGCGAATTCCAGCGCACTGGCCGACGCAAAACCTCATCCTGCAGTGCGATCGCCATGCTCTCTTATGCGCTAAGTTCTCTTGCTTTACAAGATGACCTAAGACTCCGAGGAGGATGTATAGGCTAAGCTGCTCAAACCTTTACCCTAGAATTGCTTGCAAGGCATCGCCTCCGCAGTTTCTCAAGTTTGGCTGCATCGTTGAGCGGCGAAATGATATTTCCCGTTACGGTACAGAATGCTATCTCACGACAGGCAGCGTATCTGGTCCGACTCCGTAATCCAAGTCAAATCCAAGCTGCAACTTGGCCGCCTCGGACATTCGGGCGGGAGTCCACGGGGGATCGAAAACGATTTCGACGTTTACTTCTCTCACTTCCGGCAGGCGGGAGATTTTGCTTTCGACATCGGCTTTGAGCACATTGCCCATTCCGCAACCGGGAGCCGTCATCGACATCTTGATCTCAATCTTTTTTCCGCCTGCTTCCAACGGCGTCACCGCTGAAGAATAGATCAGGCCGAGATCGACTATGTTGACCGGAATTTCTGGATCGTACACAGTCTTCAACTGGTCCCAGACCATCTGCTCGTTGAAGGCTGCCGTTTCGTGCGACTCCTGTGCAGGTTGAGATTCGGTGGACGCAAGTCCGAGTGCATCGGCGTCGCGCGCGTCGATACGAAACATGTATCCGTACTCGGCAGAGACGGTGTAGCTGTTGCCCAGCGACTGCATCATTCTGACGAGTGTGCCCTGGGGGAGAACTCTGTGGATTCCGCTCGGGATCTCGATGGCCTCACATGCGCGTTTGAGGGGCATTCGTTCGGTAGTCATAATCAACATCAGTAGCGTCCCTGGTAGGGATCGGTTAGCTCAACAACTTAACTCACCCGGCCGCTACCGCAGCCGGTTCTGCTATTCAGTTGAGACTGACTCCTGTTTGCCTTCCAGCGCAGCGTGTAGCGTGTGCCACGCAAGCGTTGCGCACTTCACCCGCACGGGAAATTCCGATACGCCGGAAAAAGCTGCGAGCTTTCCGACATCCGCGTGATTGCCGTTGCTCTGCCCGGTGACAAGTTTGTGAAATTCTGAAAAGAGCTTCTCCGCGTCCTGCTTGCTCTTGCCTTTGACGCTCTGCGTCATCATCGAGGCCGAAGCCTTAGAAATGGCGCAGCCGGATCCCTGAAATCCAATGTCACGGATTGTGTCACCTTCCAGGTCCAAGTAGAGCGTAAAGTGATCGCCGCACAGCGGGTTGTATCCCTCGGCTTTATGATTTGCCGCCGGCAGCTCGTGATAGTTGCGAGGCGCCTTGCTGTGCTCCAGGATCACCTCCTGATAAAGATCGCGCAGGTCAGCCATTACGCGAAGACCTCCCGCACCTTGTCGATGCCTGCGACCAGCGCATCGACTTCGGACTTGGTGTTGTAGAGACCGAACGACGCACGCACGGTGGCAGGTATGCCGAAGCGCTGCATGATCGGCTGCGCACAGTGATGGCCTGTGCGCACGGCAATTCCTTCCTGATCAAGGATTGTGCCTATGTCGTGGGGATGCACGCCTTCCAAGACAAACGACAGCACCGCAGCCTTTTCTCTTGCATTGCCGATCACGCGAATACCCGAAAGTTTGGACAACTCTGCGGTGGCATAGGCGAGCAGCTCATGCTCATGTGCCGCGACACTCTCGATGCCTAGACCGTTGAGATAATTGACAGCCGCAGCCAGGCCGATCGCGCCAGCTACGTCCGGTGTGCCGGCTTCGAATTTGTACGGAAGCTGGTTGTACGTCGTCTTCTCAAATGTGACGGAGCGAATCATATCGCCGCCACCCTGATAGGGCGGCATCGCATTCAGCAGGTCATATTTCCCGTAAAGCACTCCCATACCCATCGGGCCGTACATCTTGTGGCTGGAGAAGGCGTAGAAATCGCAGTCCAGGTTCTGCACATCCACTTTGATGTGCGGCACGCCTTGCGCTCCGTCTACGAGCACGGGCACATTCCGAGCATGGGCAATCTTTACTATTTCCCGAATCGGGTTGATAGTGCCGAGCGCATTTGAGACGTGAGCCACGGCTATGATCTTCGTGCGCGGGCTCATCAGCTTCTGAAATTCGTCCATCAACAACTCGCCTTGATCGTTGATCGGAATCACGCGCAACTTGGCGCCTTGCTGCTCGCACAGAATCTGCCAGGGAACGATGTTGGAGTGGTGCTCCATCGCGCTGATGAGTACTTCGTCGCCTGACCCGACGTGCGCACGTCCGTAGGTCTGAGCTATGAGATTGATGCCTTCCGTGGTGCCGCGTACGAAAATGAGTTCTTCTGTTCGCGTAGCGTTAATGAACTGCCGTACAGCCTCTCGCGCCGCTTCGTGCTCTTCGGTGGCGTGCTCCGAGAGGAAGTGCACTCCGCGATGGATGTTTGCATTCCCGCTCTGATAATAACGGGTAATAGCGTCCACAACCTGCTGCGGCTTCTGGGATGTCGCCGCATTGTCGAGGTACACGAGATCCTTGCCGCGGACCTTCTGCGCAAGAATGGGAAAATCGCGGCGAACGCGCGCAACATCGAAACCCGTCGATGCGACGAGCTGTGGACCCAGCCCGCGAGTAAGGGAGTTGGCCGCGGTCGTCATCCTACTTCCTCCCAACCTAGCCCACCGTTCCCGCGAGGCGAGCCATTGCCTTTGGTTCCGGCAACTCGGAAGTGATGGCTCGTAACCAACTCTTCGATGCGACTGCGCACGGAATCTTCCTTCATTCGTTCCAGGCACTCGCTGGCGAAGGCGAGCAGCAGAAGCTTGCGCGCCGAGGCTTCGTCGATGCCGCGCGATCGCAAATAAAAGAGCGCATTCTCCTCGATCTGACCGATAGTCGCCCCGTGCGTGCACTTCACATCGTCGGCATAGATCTCGAGCTGCGGCTTAGTGTCGATCTGCGCATCGTCGGAGAGCAATAGATTGCGATTCGTCTGCTTGGCGTCGGTCTTCTGCGCGTCTTTATGAACGATGATGCGTCCGTGAAAGACGCCGTGCGACTGATCGTCCAGGATCCCGTTATAGAACTGACGGCTGCTGCAGTGCGGGCTCGCATGTTCAACGAGCATATAGTTGTCGAGATGCTGACGACCCTCTCCGACAAAGAGACCGTTGATCAGGCACTCTGCACCTTCACCGGCCAGAACTGGATGAACATTGTTGCGGACGATGCCTCCACCAAGCAGCACTGAATGCGAAGCTACGTTCGAGTTTCTTCCCTGCTCAAGGCGAAGCGTCGAGATGTTGAAGGCATCTTTGTGTTCGCGCTCGATCATGTAATGCGAAACTACCGCGCCTTCTTTCGCTACGAGCTCCGTGATGCTGTTACAGAGCGCAGGTCCGCCGGAACCCAACGAGATGTAATCTTCGATGACTGCAACCTGGCTCTCTTCTTCGACTACAAAGAGATTGCGCGGATGATTCATGCTCGGAGCTTCGGTTGCCGTAGAAACGAACAGACAATAGATCGGCTGTTCGATGACGGCGCCACGGCGAACATGCACAAAGGCTCCATCTTCCGCGAACGCCGTGTTCAGTGCGCAAAAGGCATCGCGTTGAGTGTTCGCGTAGCGGCCGAGATGAGCTTCGACCGTCGGTGAGTTCGCCGCGATTGCTTTCGCGAGCCCGTTTACCTCCAAGGCTTTTGGCAGGCTGCTCACGGACGACAGCTCCGGAGCAAGGCGCCCATTCACGAACACCAATTGGCATGCCGCACCCGAGAAGCGCGCGCCTGGAAGAAGATCCCCATTGGACACGCGACCATCGCGAGCCAGCCTGAACGGCGTCTGCGCGATGACAGAGATATTGGTAAAGCGCCAGTCCTCGTCGTGTGTGGTCGGAAACCCAACCTGACAAAATCGCGCGCACGCCTCCTGGCGCAGATTGCGCAACCATGGTTGGTCGTGTCCTGCGGCCGTCTTCTCGAAGCTGCTGAAACTCTCGAGGTAACTCTCCAATTGGGGAATTGTTGCGATCACTTTTTCTGCCTTTTCCTGTGGCCAATTTCCTATGCGCTGATTGCCTGCGGGTCCTGAGCTTCCAGCGGTGCATAGCCTTTTTCTTCCAGCTCGAGAGCCAGCTCTGGGCCACCGGAACGAATGATGCGGCCGTTGACCAGCACGTGCACGTAATCAGGAACAATGTAGTTCAGCAGGCGCTGATAGTGAGTGACGAGAATCATTGCGCGTTCGGGGCTGCGCATCGCATTCACGCCTTTAGCGACGACTTTTAACGCGTCGATGTCCAGACCGGAATCGGTCTCATCCAGAATGGCAAGCTTTGGCTGCAGCATGGCCAATTGGAGGATCTCGTTACGCTTCTTTTCACCGCCTGAAAAGCCTTCGTTCACTGAACGGTTCGTAAATTTCTCGTCCATTTCGAGCAGCTTCATCTTCTCGCGATAGAGCGGAAGAAAATCCATGGCGTCCATTTCGTCTTCGCCGCGATATTTGCGGATCGCATTCACGGCAGAGTGCAGGAAGTAGGCATTGCTGATGCCGGGAATTTCGACTGGGTATTGAAACGCCATGAAGATGCCTTCGCATGCCGCGTCTTCCGCTTTCATGGCAAGCAGGTCCTTGCCTTCGAACAGCACCTCGCCCTTTGTGACTTCGTAGCTCTCGCGCCGTGCCAGCACCTGCGCTAAGGTACTCTTCCCTGAGCCGTTCGGACCCATAATGGAATGCACTTCGCCCCGGTTGACGGTCAGATTAATGCCTTTAAGGATCTCGTGGTTATCAACAGTGACGTGCAGATCCTTGATTTCCAATAAACTCATTCGCTTCCTCTCTCGTTCTATAAATCGTTCTCTGCCATTCTTTGAGCACGCTTTGTTACGTGTCGAGAGGCGCAAGCTATAGCCGCGAGCGTCCCACGCAACAGAACCGTCGCCGGTAGGCGATGGGGCAGCCGCGTCTGTTGCGGCTGCGCTCTTTCCAGATCGCCGCGATCACCGCTGCGTCCCGGAGCTGGCCATCCGGCCATCTCCGACCCACCGGCTACCGCCGGCGGTTCTGCCCTTGCTTCGCCAAAATATGCTGAGGTGGCGCCCTTCAACCGCTCATCCCACGCTGCCTTCGAGGCTCACGCTCAACAGCTTCTGGGCCTCGACTGCGAACTCCATCGGCAGCTCGCGAAATACCTGCTTGCAGAAACCATTCACGATCATCGAAACCGCTTCTTCCGCTTTCAGACCGCGCTGCCGCAGATAGAAGAGCTGATCCTCGCCGATCTTCGAGGTCGATGCCTCATGCTCCATTCGCGCCGTGGAGTTCTTCACTTCGATGTACGGGAAGGTGTGCGCGCCGCACTTGTCGCCGATCAGGAGTGAATCGCATTGTGTGTAATTCCGAGCGCCAGTCGCTCCCTTGAGAATCTTCACCTGTCCCCGGTACGTGTTCTGTCCGCGTCCGGCTGAGATTCCCTTG
>DATLKS010000937.1:0-3272 GCA_035538255.1 Terriglobales bacterium | reverse complement strand
TGGCGATAAATGCGATCTTCGAGAGTCGCCAGTTTCATCAGGTCATCGACTTCGTACGTTTTCTTCTGCCCGACCGCACCTCCGACCTTCACTTTCCACGGATGCGTACGAAAGTTGCGCGACAAATCGGCCGGACCATATTTGTCCGTGCTGAATTCGTAGAAGTTGTTGTAGTTCGTGATGTCTTTGAATGGCGTGGGGGTTTCCGTCGCGCTGAACTGGCTCTTGACGGTCGCGAGCTTGGTGTTCGCCTGCGCTAATTCAGGGTCAGCCAGCTCGGAGCCGGTGGCCAGAGCAGCACCAAACAGAGTTGCGCCGGTCATGAATTTCCGCCGATTCATATATGTGGTCTTGGGCGTGATCTCAGACGAACGAATGTCGGGTGCTTTCTTGATCAACATGGTTTGCGACTTCTCGATGATTAGATTCATGTGAAGTACGAAAGTGACTAAGTGTGCAGATGCGAAGAGGGATGCTGTGGCCCCAATTAGCAGCTCTCAGCTTAAACCTGTCACTTGAGATATTTTGACAGACACGTAAAGAGAACGAGAGAGTTGAGGTTTAGTTTCGGCAATAATCTCAGCGTCCGCACCAGCATCCGGCGGATGGAATCTGGCGGATCAAAATCCCACAAACACTGGCTCGGGATGGAGTTGCACCCCAAACACTCTCAGTACGGCTTCCTGGACTTTGTTCTTCAGGCGCACGACTTCACTCGCCGTAGCTCCACCGCGATTTACGATGGCCAAGCTGTGCTTTCGCGAGATTCCCACTCGTCCCTCAGAATAGCCCTTACAAAATCCGGACTTCTCAACTAACCAGGCTGCAGAGATCTTGACCAATCCTTCAGGAGCGGGGAAGCTTGGCGGCTTCTGCTCTTTGCAAAGAGGAAGAGCGATGATGCGTTCGTACTCAGCTTTCGGAGCGATCGGGTTTTTGAAGAACGAGCCTGCGCTGCGAGAGTCGTCATCGTCAGGGCTAATTAGCATGCCCTTGCTTGAGCGAATTGTTCGAACCGCCTCACGCAGGTCGCGCAAAGTCGGAGCAGATGCGTTCGCGGCGAAGTAGCGTTTCAGATCGGCATATTCAATTTTGGGAGCCCCATCAGGCGTGAGCGCATACGAAACATGCGTCACGATATAGCGCCCTTTCTGAGAAGAGTTGAAGATGCTGGTGCGATACGAGAAGCCGCACTCGGCGGCGGTCATGTCGCGATGTTTGCCGGAAACAGTATCAACCACCCGGACGGATGTGATTGTTTCCGCTACTTCTTGTCCGTACGCCCCAACATTCTGAACCGGCGTTCCCCCTACTGTTCCGGGAATTCCACTCATGCACTCAATCCCGGAGCAGTTCTGTTCAACCGAATAGGCGACGAGCTTGTCCCAATCCTCGCCTGCACCCGCTGCAAACACTCGCTTGCTGTTGTGTTCTTCGGTTTCGATTCCGAAGACGCCGATCTTCAGCATCAGTCCGCGCCAGCCTGCGTCCGCGACTACAAGATTGCTGCCGCCGCCAAGGACAAAGACATCGAGTGATCGATCGGCGGCGTAAGAGAGCGCGTTTGTGATTTCGGTCTCGCTGCGAGCCTCGATGAAGTAGCGGGCAGGACCGCCGATTTGTAGCGTAGTGTACGGCGCGAGGGGAACGTTTTCGACGATTCGCACTGGAGATGAGATTACCTCAAGACCCTGACTCAGAATGGTTCAATGCCGCTGACTCACAACACTCGAATTGCAATTACAATAGTGATGAAAGCTTGATTTGGAGGAATTTCGCAATGTATCCAGAGCTCATGGTGATGCCAATGCGTGAGGAGCTTACTCTTCTCGGAATCAAAGAAACTCGCACCGCGGAAGAAGTCGATCAGGCAGTGAAGCAGCCGGGCACAACCATGATTGTAGTGAACTCGATCTGCGGTTGTGCAGCAGGGAAGATGCGTCCTGCAGTACGTGCGGCATTGCAGAATGCGACGCGGCCGGATCAGCTCATCACCGTGTTCGCCGGCCAGGATCGCGAAGCGACTGACCGGGCTCGCAAGTACTTCACCGGATATCCGCCCTCGTCGCCTTCCATCGGCCTTTTGCGCGACGGCGAACTGGTGTACATGATGCAGCGCTCCGACATCGAAACCAGTGATCCTCGAACCATTGCTTCAAGGCTGACGCAGGCATTTAACGAGTTTTGCTCCAGTTCTGCCGTTCGCTAGTTTCGTGCGGAGTCGGACAGTCCGTGCACTGCCCGATTCCGCACAATAAACATGCCATTCGGACATTTGCTCATTCTGCGTTTCTCCCTGGTCTATCCCTAAGTATCTGGATCGTTGGAAATTCCCAATCTAACTGCTCTGGTATGGAAAGTGCGTTATTTTGATCACGAACAGCTGTACTTTCGCGAGGTAGAGGTACAGGAGGCGCCGTGGCCAAGGTAGAGCGTGTCCGTCAGGTTCTTTCCAGCCCTTTTGGAGCCGATGACTTGAGAGCTCAGGCCGAGCAAGGTTGGAAGATAGTAGCCATTGAATGGGAGCGGGAGATCGCTGAGGAAGCTCCCCAAGTGGTGCCAACAGGGGAAGAGCCGCCCTACGGATTGCAAGTCTCCAAGGAAACGGATCAGCTCGAAGTAAACCCCACGGAGCGCGAAGCCCTGTTCTTAATGATGGAGCTCACCGTCCAGGAAGGTCCGTATTCTCGCATTGCTGAAGAGCTAAACCAGCGCGGCTTCCGTACGCGCCAAGGCCATAAGTGGACTCCCGTGTCAGTGTTCCAGATGCTTCCACGTCTCATAGAAGTCGGTCCGCGAATTTTCTCCACGGAAGAATGGCAGGAACGCCGCCGGCGCCTGAAAGCTGTGGGACTCTAGCCCTTTTGATCCAGCACGGCTCGCAACCTCGAGTAGCCTGATCGACTCACGGGCAGGCGCGATCCATCGTTCAGGATTGCCAGGTGAGTGTCTTTGCCATAGGGCTCGATTTTCGCTACCCGCTCCAGATTCACAATGTAGGAACGATGAACCCGCAAAAAGCGATTCGGGTCGAGTGACGACTCGATACTCGAAATCGTCTGCTGCTTCAGATGCTTCTTGCCCTCGGCCGCAAGCGCCACATAATCATCCTGAGCTTCCGCATAGTCGAGTTTCGATACAGGAATTATGTGTACCCGCGTGCCATCGCGCACGACCAGGCGCTCGGCATATTCTCCAGGCGACCGGGTTGATGCCTTGAGTTCCGATGGCGGAGGCAGTTTCCCTCCCAGTCGCTGTTTCGCGCGCGTGAG
>DATLKS010000936.1:0-2285 GCA_035538255.1 Terriglobales bacterium | reverse complement strand
AAACATTCTCGGCGGACTTACCACCATCAGCGCGGAGCGGACGAGTCCAGGAGTGTTTGAGCGCCACGGCAAGGTGCAGCAGGTCGTGTTCGGCGAATTGAATCACGGCGAACGGGCGAACACGGACGCACGAACGCGAAGCGAACTCGTCAGAGAGATTGCCGATGCTTTGCGTCAAGCCGGCGTGGAGGCACGAATCTCAGAAGACATCCGCACGGACCTCTGGCGAAAATTCGCTTTTCTCGCTCCAGTTGCTGCCCTCTGCGGGATGGCACGATCCCCCCTTGGCCCCATCCGCGCCAATGCTCTGGGACGCTTGTTGCTGGAACGGGCGGTTCATGAAGTAATCAACGTCGGCCGAGCATGCGGTGTTGGCTTCGCCGAAGGAGAGCTTTCCCGAATTCTCGAATTCTGCGACTCGCTTCCGGAGAGCAATAAACCCAGCCTTCTCCGCGACCTCGAAGCCGGACGACCTACAGAAATCGAAGATCTGAGCGGAGCTGTTACAAGGAAGGGACGCTCGGTTGGGATCGATACACCGATTCACGATGCAGCCTTTCTCGCGATTAGCCTGGCTTCGGGCAGTTATCCAAACGGCGGTCGCAGTTAGGCCAGACTCTTGCCAATCAACGGTAACGTGTGGTGGCCCACGCCGTCTAACACTTAGCCTAACACGCACGGAATTGTCCGCTGCCTTGAGGAATCGCGCCGGCGGGAGGTCGAATTGAATTTGTACGGCCATTTCCAAGATATCCGACCCACGGGGGGCTTCCTTCTGCTGCTACACGAAAACGCCGCTACGTGCGCCCATCGGCCGGTTCGAATGAAGTTTCGTCAGTATCGAGAATAAAAACGACGGTCACAGCGTTTCTTGTACACGAACGGCTGTTTGTATCAGGGACTTGTCTGAATCTACCCGGTGAAACCGAACACAGTAGATGCGTGGTAGACTTCTTTCCTTTCCGACGCCTATGAAAGCTTTACCGGCTGCGAAAGTCCTGCTTGGACTACTTTCGACCGTTAGCCTTGCTGCAACGGCGGCGCTTGCTAAGACACCCGACAAAATCGACGAATACATTCAGTCTGAGATGAATCGCCAGCATATTCCAGGCTTAGCGCTGGGAATTTATCGAGACGGCCACATAGAGCGGGTGCAGGGCTATGGCCTCGCTAACGTCGAACTCGACGTCAAAGTCAAGGCAGAAACCATCTTCCAGTCCGGTTCGGTGGGCAAGCAGTTCACCGCGATGGGGATCATGATGCTGGTGGAAGAAGGAAAGATAGGCCTTGATGACAGCATTTTGCAGTACTTCCCAAATGGCCCAAGTCGTTGGGCGCCAGTGAAGGTCAGCAACTTGCTCTCTCACACCGCCGGCATTGCCGAATACGTGAGCGACGAGCGCACCAAGCCGAATGGGCCCTTTTATCTACGACTCGATAACAGCGAGGACGAACTTTATCGCAAAATCGCGGCGCTGCCGATGGACTTCCAGCCGGGCGAACGCTGGCGCTACACCAACACGAACTACGTTCTGCTGGGGATGATGATTCATCGCGTGACCGGGAAGTTCTACGGAGACTTCCTGGCAGAACGCATTTTTCGTCCTTTGCACATGACCGCGACGCGGATCATCAGCGAAGAAGACATCATTCCCAACCGATCGGCAGGATATCGGCTGGTCAAAGGCGAGCTAAGAAATCAGGAGTGGGTCTCGCCCACCTACAACACAACGGCAGACGGCTCCCTCTATTTCAACGTGGTGGACCTGGCGAAATGGGATGCCGCGCTCTACACCGAGAAGCTGGTGAAACGGGCGAGCCTTGATCGCATGTGGACCGTGTTCCCACTCAAGGACGGCAAGCCGAATTCCGGCAATTACGGTTTTGCGTGGGAGATTACCAGTGTTAATGGACATCGGGTGATCGATCATGACGGAGCCTGGCAGGGTTTCACGTCATACATCGCGCGCTATGTGAATGACAAGCTCACGATCGTAGTCTTGACCAACCTGGATGAGACGCATTCCAACGCCAGCAAGATCGCCCACGGGGTTGCTGGACTGCTGAACCCGGGGCTGATTCCGCCCGTCGCGCATCCTTCACGAACGCCGGCGCCATGAACGCGGTCGGTCGCTCTCTTGGCAGGCAGCTTTTCTCTGCCTCAGACGGCTGCTGTTCCGCGGGATAAACAACCCGACCTCGATGGGTGAAATCGTAACGAACCTTTCGTCAATTAAACCAGCACCTGACATGTAGCCCTACAAGGTCGGGCCGCCTTCGCAGAG
>DATLKS010000935.1:0-4153 GCA_035538255.1 Terriglobales bacterium | reverse complement strand
GCAGAATGTCGCGCAGGGCGCATGCCACCAGGAAGTATTCCTGCAGCAAGCGCAGCTCCTTGCCTGATTTCACCTGATCGGAGGGATAGAGCACGCGCGAAATGTTCTCGCCCGCGATCTTCTGTTCAACTGCCCGGATGTAATCGCCACGGTTGAATATCTGAATATCGAAATCTTCGGAAGCGTGAGCTGCGAATAGCCGCAGGTAGTTGACCGTGCGTCCACCGTAGCCGGCCACTGGCATATCGGAAGGAACGCCCAGGACTAGCTTTTGTTCAGTCCATCTTGCGTCTCGAGCGCTGGCGTCACAACGTCCGTAGATCGGCACTTCGACCGAGAGGCTCGGATGAGGAATCAGCAGAGGAGTCCCAGACTTCTTCCAGCGATCGGGCTTCTCGCGCTGATAGCCGTCCTGAATCTCTTGCGTGAACATCCCGAACTCGTAATCGATTCCGTATCCAAAGCCGGGCATGCCCAGGGTCGCCATCGACTCCAGGAAGCAGGCGGCGAGCCGGCCCAATCCGCCATTCCCTAAACCGGCATCGGCTTCAGTTTCCAGTACTTCGTCTAAGTCCACGCCATGCTCGGCTAAGGTCTCGCGACAAAGGCTGGTGAGTTGCAGGTTACAGAGGTTGTCGCTGAGAGCACGCCCCATCAGGAATTCCATCGAGAGGTAATAAAGGCGCTTGGATCCGGTAGTGCGATATCGCTCTTCGGTTTCCAGCATGCCATCGATCAGGCGGTCGCGAATTGCCAGCGCCAGCGGACGCAGAATGGCTCGGGGGCTGAGATCCACACGCGATTGCCCGAGGGTGTATCGAATGTGTTTCAGAATCGCCTGCCAGAGTTCGTCGGCGGAGGAAAATCCAGGGCGCAGTGCCGGACGTACGGAAGTGACGGATGACATCGATAAGTCCTGTATCTACAGCTTTAATGAATTTAAATGAGGGGGAAGATGGGAGCAAACTGAAGCGTTGTGGAGCGAGACCAGAGCGAAGCCTCAAGGCCGTGGCCCCGAGCAGAGAAGTTCGACAGAGCGGCTGTGAATTACTTTAAGCTGCACCCGCCTCGGCGTGATGGGACTGCGTACGAATTTCCGGCTGCATTCTTTCTCGCTCGCCGACTACTTCAAGAGCTTTGGAAAGCTTCTGCTGAGTTTCGTCGGCGCGAACCACAAGCGCCTCGATTTTTTGCAGCATGACTTCAGCTCGCGCAAGCAGGGCCTGGACTTGTGCAGAGTGCCCGTTCGCTGCAGCCTCAAGACCCGAGTTTGCAGGGTAACGGACTGGCCGGCTATCCAGCCATTGATCGAGTTCCGAGGAAAAAGCAAGAACCGCGCTATGATCCTTGCCCGCCGGCCGGTGTATCGGCAGCCCTAATTGCGCTTCCCATCGTTGCACGGTGCGCACTCCGCGGCCGAGATAAGTCGCGATTTCCTTCCAGGAGTTCAAAATTCGGCGATCAGACATATCTCAAATCCTCGCTTAAAAACCTACTATTTCATTGAGAACCATCTAAAGAGAAACAATGTTCATTTCGTCTCCCGAAGAGAGGACATACTCAGAATGTACCGCAACGCCAGAATCCGTCAACGGTTTTGCCGCTATTTCGTAACATATAAGTTATGAAATCTTGGTGTAAGTTATTGAAAACGTTAGCGGCTTTATCCAGATTCTGGCATAAGTTGACGCATCTGAGAGTATCGCAGATGTTATGAGGAAGGCTTAGGTGACGCCGTGGTGGCGAACGTCGGCGCCTCGTACCCAGAAGATTACGTCTTCGGCGATGTTAGTGGCATGATCGGCAACACGCTCGAGGTTCCGCGCGACGATCAGTGAGTCGAGAGCTTGCCGGGTAAGCGACGGATTGTTCTTCATTACCTGAGTTAAAGACTCGAATGCTTCGCGATTAATCGCATCGACGATGTCATCACGCTCCAGTACTTGCTGTGCGAGCTGAACATTCTCTTCTATGAAGGCTTCGAGCGACTGATGAACCATTCCGGCGGCGATCGATGCCATGCGCGCGATATCCACAGGCAAATCGGCCACGGGAAATTTACTCAGATCAACGCCGCGTTCGGCAATGTTCACCGCCTGGTCGCCCACACGTTCCAAGTCTGCATTGATCTTTATCACCGCGACCAGAAAACGCAGATCCACCGCCATGGGCTGCTGCATAGCGAGAAGATCGATGGCCATCTCGTCGATCTCGCGCTCGCAGACATTGATGGCTTTCTCGTCTTCGAGCACTCTGTGACAGATCGCCACGTCACGCGTGACGTAAGCATGAACCGCGCGGTCAACAGCTTGCTCGGCTAGCCCGCCCATGACCAGCAGCCGTTGCTTCAGCTCGTCAAGGCCCTGATGAAATCGTGTACGGCTCATCCAAACCTGCCCGTGATGTAGTCCTCCGTGCGCTTATCGGCAGGAGTGGTGAAGATCTTTTCTGTCTTATCGAACTCTATCAGCTTTCCCATGAGAAAGAAGGCGGTAAATTCCGCCACACGTGCCGCTTGCTGCATGTTGTGCGTGACAATCACGACCGTGTAATTCTCTTTGAGCTCGAAAATCAGATCTTCGATCTTGGCAGTAGATATAGGATCAAGCGCCGATGCCGGTTCGTCCATCAACAGGACATCGGGCTCGACCGCTAATGCGCGCGCAATACAGAGGCGCTGTTGCTGCCCGCCAGAGAGGCTCGCCCCCGACTTCTTCTTGAGGTCGTCTTTTACTTCGTCCCAGAGCGCCGCGCTGCGCAGGGATTTTTCGACAACTGCATCCAACTTCTTCCTGTTTCGGAACCCATTTAGCTTCAGGCCCGAGGCGACATTGTCGTAAATGCTCATGCTGGGGAAGGGATTGGGTTTCTGGAAGACCATTCCTACCCGACGACGAACATCGACCGGCGCTACACCGTCGCCATAAATATTCATGTCCTTCAACTGAACTGTGCCTTCAGCGCGTGCCTCCGGATTGGTCTCATGCAGCCGATTCAGGCAGCGCACGAATGTCGACTTGCCGCATCCAGAAGGACCGATGATGGCGGTAGCATGGTTCGAAAGAATGTCCATGTTGATGTCGTGCAGCGCCTGATGCTTTCCGAACCACGCGTTGAGGCGTTCGACCTTAATGCCAACTCCCATTAACGAACGCCTCCGATCAGCCCGCGGCTGGTGACCCAACGGACGGAAGCGCTGGCCAATACGATTAATACAATTAAGACGAGCGCGCCTCCCCAGGCCAGGCGATGCCACTCGTCAAAAGGGGAGATTGCATACACAAATATCTGCAGCGGCATAGCAGCGATGGGCTGATCGAGGCGAAAGCTCCAGAACTGATTGCCAAATGCGGTGAACATTAGCGGAGCCGTCTCGCCGCTCACACGCGCAAATGCAAGCATAATGCCGGTCACAACGCCCGACATAGCGGTGCGCAGGGTAATGGATACAGTACTGCGCCACTGTGGGATACCCAGGCCGAGAGCCGCCTCGCGAATTGAATTGGGAACCAGCCGTAGCATCTCTTCGGTCGAACGAGTGATCGTTGGAATCATCATGATTCCTAGCGCCACGCCCCCAGACAGCGCCGAGTAGTGGTGGTGGAGCACCAGCAACGCATAGACCGCCATACCGATGACGATAGAGGGCACGCCGTTTAATACATCCGCGATGAAACGAACCACGTTCCCGAACTGCCCGCGCGAGTACTCGGAGAGATAGATTCCCGAGCCAACACCGAGAGGTACCCCGATCAGGCTGCCGATCAGCAGAAGCTCAAGCGATCCGACGATTGCATTTGCCATGCCGCCGCCGGTCTCGCCTACGGGCTTGGGAATCTGTGTAAAGAAGGCCAGGTTCAGCGAGCTCGCGCCGCGAATGATCAAATAGACGAAGATTGCCGCGAGTGGAACCATCACCAGTAGAACGCACAGCACGGCCAAGCCGGTAGCGAGCCTATCGGCCGCACGCCGATACCACGGAATGTTTGCCGTAGTCTTAGGCACTCGCCCTCCGCGGGGCGCCGCGTGTGACCGTCCATACCAGCACTTGCGCGACGATGTTCACGAGGATGGTCACAACGAACAATGCCAGTCCGATTTCGATAAGTGCGCTGATGTAGAGATTGTCAGTGGCTTCACTAAATTCGTTGGC
>DATLKS010000934.1:0-2127 GCA_035538255.1 Terriglobales bacterium | reverse complement strand
GGCTCGAACCTGCGACCTATGCCGTGACAGATCCGCGTTCGCGGGTAACGGATTGAAACCAGAAGGCACGGATGGCGAATTTCACAGCCCAGTACTTGGTCTTTGCTCACCCACAACTATGCGTCAGTGTCCGAGTCGGCGACTATCCGGCCAAGTGACGAAAAGCGCGTTTGAACTAAGCCTGCGCTGCCACACTGGAGCTGCAGTCTCCAGGATAGACTCGCGTTTGCTTTACGTTCAGCGTCTCGCGCATGACGATCGTCAAGATTCCACTTCTTATTTCGCCCGCGCCAGCTCCGCAATAACTGCAGCAGCTTTATCGAATATCTGGTTCATGCCCTCGAGTTGACCGCTGTTTTTGGCGTTCTCCATCGTTTCATTTCCAATGAAGGTGAGTTTCGTCTGGCCCTCGGTTATCACCTTAAAACCGGCCATAAGTTATCAGTTCAAAACCGGCCAACGGGATTGGCCGAAGACGTGATTGTTTTACCTTGCGACTAGGTGCGTTTGCAAGGTGCTGGTTGAGCCGTTGTTGTTGAGCCTTTGTTCAGGGCTTGCGGATTCGTGTTAAGGTTGTATTCGCTGCGCCGGGGTCGCGCCTTGCGGAGTGATCCAGGACCGATGACGCGGGGCTGGCTCCGAAGGAATCGGTAATCGAGACCCTCTGCGACTTGCCTTTTTGGGGTGGTCGACGGAGGGTTTCGTGTTTCTGCCCAGATTCCTATGGTGAGGCTTCGTCGGGGGAGGTTCTGGATCCCGAGTCGCGACGCCGCCGGGCGCTCTTTGCCCGGCATCCTTATCGCTTTTGTCTTTGCTTTTGCTCTTGCTTTTGTCATTGACTTTCTCCGGGACTGCCGGTTTTGGTTCGCCAGCTGCGTGGGCCGCACTTGAGGACGTGTCCGTGGTGCAGTAGCCGATCGAGCATGGCGGAGACGGCGGCACTATCACCAAGCAGCTTGCCCCAGTCTTCCACTGGCCGATTCGAGGTAATTAAGGAACTGGCTCGCTCATAGCGTCGCATGATGATTTCCAACAGTTCCTCGGCTGCAGTCAGCGGCAGCCGCTTCATTCCTAAATCGTCGATGATGAGTAAAGGCGCGGTGGTAAGCAGTTCCATGTGTTGCTTGCGATTGCCGTCCAGCGTGGCGTCTGCCAACTCTTCCAGCAGGATGTCCGCTTCGCGATAGAGCACACGATAGCCCTGCTGGATGACCGCATGTCCGATGGCCTGGGCGATGTGGCTCTTGCCGCTGCCAGCTGGACCGAGGAACAACGCGTCTTCGCGCCGGCCGATCCAGCCGGCAGTGGCCAAATCGAAGACGAGACTGCGGTTTATCTTTGGATTGAATTGGAAGTCGAAATTATCAAGACGCTTGTCAGCGTCTCGGAACCGCGCCTGCTTGTGGTGCCGCTCCAGCAGTCGCTTGCTTCGACAGGCGAGTTCGTCGGAGACCAGGATGGAGATCAGGTCGATAGGGGCGATGGCTTCAGACTGTGCCTGGAGAAGGCGGGTTTCCATCACCGCGGCCATACCGCTCAGGCGCAGCTGCACCAGGGAACGATTCAGTTCGATCAGATTCATGAGTTTTCCTCGAAATGGATTCGTTGTTGGATCACGTCGCGATACTGAGTCAGTTCGCGGATCAGAGGATCGATTTGCCGCAGGCTCAGAGGCGCTTGAGGACTGCGTTCCAGATAGCGGCGCACGAATTGGTACTCGCTCACGCCCAGCTCCAGCGCCGCGGCGCAGGCCTGGTCGCAAGCCGCACTGCCGTACTTCTTGGCCAGCGAGAGCATGCCCAGGATGCGGCGGACTCCGGCCTCGGCTTGACGATGGTGGATCGCGTCGCAGACGGCGCCGATGCTGGCCCCGGCTTTATGGGCCCGCGCCAGCAGTTGATGCGTATGCAGCGGTGTGCGCCGGGGCCGGTCCTCATCCCGGATGCGATGGCGGCCACGCTTTTGCCCCAGATGCTCACGCAGCAACTGGCCGCTGCGCGGATCGATCAGTCGCACGTACATCGAGTCCCATTGCACGTTGACCTGGCGCCCGATCCAGCCGGCAGTGGCCAAATCGAAGACGAGACTGCGGTTTATCTTTGGATTGAATTGGAAGTCGAAATTATC
>DATLKS010000933.1:0-3203 GCA_035538255.1 Terriglobales bacterium | reverse complement strand
CAATAGAAAACAATGGGAAACAGGTACTACTTCCCAAAAGCTTGAGGCCGGGGGAGCACCCACCCACCCCCGCCGCAGAGGCGCGGACCTTGAGCGCCAGGTATGAGAAAAAGGGCCAATTTTCTGAAGCTACTTGAGGCTGCTTGACGCATCTCATATACTGAAACCGAGCGAGACCGAATGTCCTTCGGATAGCTCCGAGCAAGCGGAAAGTCCTTCCGGCTGCCTAAAGCGCACTCTGGCATGTCCTGCCTCTTGAGTGTTGATTCCCAAACAAAGAAAGGCCTATATGCAGGCTGAAGCAGTTGCACGTCTTTGTTTCCGTAGGTCCGAAGTCGCGCAAGCGCTGGGCGTGAGTTTGGCCACGGTAGACAGATGGATCCGCCGCGGGCAAATACAAGCCCACAAGCTGGGCGAGTCGACCGTCGTCCGCAAAGAAGAATTGGACAGACTTCTCGCGGAGCAGCTCAGGCCGATCGAGGCGCACGTATGACCGCTGAGGAATACAGCAAGCTCAGCGAGGAAGACAAACTTCGCGTGCTCCTCGCGCTGCGATCTGACCAGATGGGAATTACTCCCGATCAACACGCGGCGGACCTCCGCGTCAGTACTGAAGCGCTAACAAACTTCATGCGAGGGCAGGCGATTTCGGCCGCCGACAAGAAGCGCATTTATGACTCGTGCTACGAAATCAACGCCGAGATGGACGAACTGAACCAAAAACAACCGCAATGGTGAGGCATGGCTGACGACGATCTGCAGGCACTACAAGGCCAAATGGAAGCCAATCTGACGAACGCAGGGACGCCACGTCCCGACATGCTGCCCAATGATGCTCCGTCGGGCGAGATCGACCTTTCTCAGCTCAGCCCACAAAACCAACAAGCCTTGTCGGATGTGTTGAGCACTCCGAGTGCGCAGCCGCGATCAACGGTTTCCCAATCCGCACTTGGTTCCGATCAGATGCCAGGGGTTGTTCGACTCATCGCCGGCATGATCAACCCGCAAACGCAACAGACGCAGGGCTCGCTCAGGCCGCCATCGCGCCTCGATGTCTTCGAGCAGTTTCTAGGAAACTTCGCTACTGCGCTCGCCTCGGGACTGCAGACCAAGCCTGGACCTGGAGCCAATGCGCGCGCCGCCGGCGCTGCCATCATGGGGCCGACCATGTTCAGGCAGCAGCAAGCAGCCATTGATTCCGAGATTCAGGCGCGCCAGGCGCAGTCGGCAGAAGCGCAGTCTCGGGCCGCCATGACCCAGGAGCAGACGCGGATGCTCGGCACTAACATTCCTGTGACGCTTCCGAACGGTCAGCAGCTATTCATTCCCGCCAGCCAGGTCGGCCAGTTCATGAAAGGCGGATACGCCGCCCAAGTGAACGCAGCGGCCAAGCTGACCTCAGAGCAACTCAAAGCACAGATTCAGGCCGGACAAGTGGCGCGAGTACTTCCAGGGCAGGATGCAAGTGGCAACCTGGTGATGAATGCGTATGACAAGCAGGGGAAGCTCCTTGGAACGGTGCCTGGGGCGCTTCCCCCTTCCTCTTATCTGCCAACGGCCACATCCACGACGCAGTACATGCAGGATGGTTCGGGGAGTATCGTTGCTGTTCCCAAAACAACGACGACATCCAAGGTTCCGCCAACTCTAGCGCAAAAGGTTCCTGCTCTGGGAAATGCTGCGCAATCGGTGCCGGGGAGCACAACTCAACTGCCGCGTAGCGGTTTTCCGCGTCCGGGCTCTCGGGGAGCCGTAACCATTCAGGCGCGGCCAGTGTTAGGGCCGGACGCTCAGCCGCTTCAAGGAAAGGCTGCGAGTGATCCTGTATATGCCTATGATCCGCAGAGTGACAAAACCATTCTGACGAACAGATCGGATGCGCTGTCCCGCGGATTGCAGGGAATCCGCACAGTCAAAGAGTCCGATATCCGCGCTGATATGCACGACACGCGAGTGCTCAACGATGTGGCTATCAAGTCAAATGCGGTCATCGATTCGGCAGATGCGTTGGACCAAGGACTGTACCAGAGTGGCGTCATCGCAAACGCCCTAGCCGCGGCCGAAAAGGACAATCAGTTCAGGGTTGGAATCTCCAATACCAACGTACCCATGTCAGCAATCAACGACATGCTTAAAGCTGAGGGATTCCTCGGACAGGCCGGCATGAGTCAAAAGAGCCGAGATTACGTGGTCAGTGTTCTCTCGCTTCGAGAAAGCGCAATGGGATTACAGAAAGTTCTGACTGGCTCTGCTCGCTCAAACGAGCAGCAGATCCAGGCTTTGCAGGCGACGATTCCCGGATTGGAAACTGATAGCGCTCTGGCACGGCAAAAGCTGGGGGCATTTACTCAGAACCTGTCAATGTTGCGCGAAGGATTGCCAGAATTACCGGGTGTAAAGACGGTACCGATTAAGGAAATATCGCAACCGCAACCACGATCGCAGGGCCGCGTCAATTCAGTTCCAAGCAACAGGTTTTCGCAAATGTTTTTCCAATAGGAGCACAAGATGGCAGACAATATCAAACCCAAGAATGCGTCGTGTGAAGGCGGGCAATTCAACGACTTCGAGCGCTACGGCGGACGAGCCACCTACGACGAAGTGCAATGGAGCAATCAGGGCTGGGTTACCAAGGACTCAGAGTTCAACCACGGCGAGATGCCAATGGAGGCTGGCCGCTTCCGCAGCTCTCTCACCGATAACAACGTTAGCAAGGAAGGCGACCTTTCCGGCTTCAACGTGATTACCAACACCGATTGGTCGTCCACTGACAAGACGTTTGTGGACGTATCGCGCGCGGATCGCGGAAAGGAATACTGACATGCCAGCTGACAATGCAAGGGAACTGAACAGGCCCATCAGCGAAGACTTTCATGGCAGCGCTGACGATGCCGCAGCCAATGAGCGCGAGCGGTACAAGAAGTGGTCGCGCACCGGGAATCGGCAGTTTGCAGACGCCGAGGACAATGATTCGAGCTATGTGCAGCGGAGCGACTACTGATGAGCGAGAGACGCGAATGTAAAAGTCTCGCTTTGGTAGTCGAGGAGCGCCTGAAGCAACTCCGCACCGAGCAAAAAGACCGCAATGCGGAGGAAGCTGTGTACGTGAAGGTGTTACAGCTCCTGAGCGAAACTCCGCGCCATCTGGTGACATGCAACCTGGTGCTGGAGCACGCGCCGATCGGCATCGGCACCGTCGAGGC
>DATLKS010000932.1:0-1756 GCA_035538255.1 Terriglobales bacterium | reverse complement strand
CGACGGGCTCCTCTGTGCCGGGGACGTCGACAGGGCCGAGCAACTCGCGATCAGGACACTGAACACCTCGGACAAGGTTGCACGCAAGGGGTTCGAGAGGGAGTTCGTCTGGGCGATGCAGCCGGTTCCACTGACCGATGACATTCCAACGGTTTGGGCGAACTCGTGGAAAGATCTGCGCCGGCGACCTGCGATAGCGGCGGCCTATGCAAAGCTCGGACGCGACCTGCCAGCGGACCTTCTCCCGGAGCAGGCGACGAACATCGCATCACCTCACCCTCAATAGAGCAAGTGTTGCGATGACCGACTGAAACGGCAGTGGAAATCAGTCATTGGACGAAGTGATATTCAGGGACTGGCTCGCCCGTAATCGCCGCAATCTTGCCATAACTCATTAGAAAGCCGCGGGTCGCTACTGCGTCGACTTTGCCAGCACGGCACACCCACTTCGCCGTGACCGCAATTGATGAGTCTTGTGTCACCGACATGAGAACACAAGGTGGGTTCGCGACGGCGCTTACTCTTAAATCAACCAATTCCATCTTGGGTCGGCTACCCACGCTGTGCTTTCTGAGTTGCGCATTGAACGGTGCGCCGATTCCGCAAAGCCTGCTATCAGATGGCTCCATGCAGTGGTCCGATCGCGACAGTCCAAAAGGTCTGCGCCAGTTCCTGAGTCCCGAGCAACAGCTCGCATGGTTGGATGGAGAGGCTATTCCTCCTGATGCTGGCGAGCGGGCTCAGTCCCTCGAACAGCGGTTCAAGTACGTGGCGCGGTTCGAAAAGCTGCTCCGACGGCCGCAGGCGCAAGACGCCCTCGAAATTCTCAGAATCTACGGCGAAACTTGCCTGCCCGCCCCACGCCGGACCGAGCGTTACTATTGGTCGGTTTCCTGCTTGCCCTCGACCTCCGACAAGCCGTTGGTCCGAGTGAACGCGAGCTGGATGGAGCTGTTCACTCTCCTGCCCGACGGCGACGGAACTCGCGCGAGGCTCATCGTGCACCTGTCGGATTTCACCACGGACGGATCGCCCGACCCAGCTCATCTCGACAAAGCCGTTCTCGAGCAATGCGTCGCCAGACCAGAAGATGTCGGCCATACAGTCTGGAATGAGAAGGGCATCCTCATTATCAAGGTGCGGGGCTCCGCCTCGATCCGCAAATTTCTTCGCGTTCCCCGCGCGCTGCACGCCGTTCGGAGCTTCAACCTGACCCACATGAACCGGGGTCGGAACGCCTATCAAACGAGCCACTGTTACAGCGTCGCCGACTATATGCTGGGAGATTGACGCCTCATGTTGCCAATGTAGCCGGACTAAGAATTTTGGCGTTTTCCTGGGCGAACGTCTGCATAGGGCTTGGAAAGCCAACGTTGAATGGCATTGCGCTTCTTAGGTGCTCGACAGCGCAAGTAGAGGCCATCACACCAATACAACCCACATTCCAGGTTCGTTTCTCCCATCCGACCAAACAAACGTCTGATTTTGCGGCCTGCGTCCGGCCACTCGACGACATGGTGAATTCGAGAGCCTTGAACAGCCTGTCCGCCTATGTTGACGTTGTCATGCAAATGCATTACAACATTGCTCATGTCTACTACTGTGCAAGCTCGGATTGATGAACAGGTGCGCGACGAGGCGTCCAAAGTGCTTGAGCGATGGGGTCTAAGCGTGTCGGACGCCGTTCGGATCTTGTTAACGCGCACAGCGAGGGAAGGTCGCCTGCCGATCGAGCTTCTGTCCACTTCACCAGAAC
>DATLKS010000931.1:0-5511 GCA_035538255.1 Terriglobales bacterium | reverse complement strand
ATGTTCAAACCATCAAAGCTGGAATTATGGAGATCGCGGACGTGTTCGTAATCAATAAAAGCGACCGTGAAGGCGCCGACCGCGTGGAGCGCGAGATCCGCGCGATGCAGACGCTGGCCGTCCGCCGCGATGATTGGATGCCGCCCATCGTAAAAACTATCGCAACCGACGGCGCTGGAGTGCCGGAGCTCGTGAAGACGATTGCCTCGTATCGTCAGTATCTCGAAAACAAAGATTTGATGCTGCGCAAGAGAGTTGGCAACTGGCGAGAGCGCCTGGTTGAGATGCTGCGCAAGGCCCTGCTGGATCGCATGATGCGTGAGCGTCTTGATTCCGAGCATCTCAATCAATACGCGCGCGAGATCGCCGAACATCGCCGCGATCCGTATTCGCTGGTGGAAGAGTTGGTGAACAGCTTCGGCGCACAAGCGGGAGAGAAGCATGTTTAACGTGGATCATCTTGGGATTGCAGTGAAGAGCATCGCTCAGGCGCGCAAATTCTACGAGCAGCTCGGCATGCGAGTGGTTGGGGAAGAGGTCGTCGAACACGAGAAGGTGCGCGCTGCCATGGTCCCGGTCGGAGAGACCCGTTTCGAACTCCTTGAGCCCACAGCTGATGATTCCGTGATCGCCAAATTCATCGCAAAGCGCGGCGAAGGACTACACCATGTTGCGGTTCACGTAAACGATATCTCGACTACCTTCGAGGAACTGAAACGGAAAGGCGTGCGCCTGATCTCGGATGAGATCAAGGTCGGAGCCGGCGGACATCTCTATATCTTCGTGCATCCCTCCGCCACCGGAGGCGTGCTGCTCGAACTCTGCCAGGATCCGATCTCTGCCGTCTGAAATGCTGCTGCTCGCTCTCGACACCTCAGGCCGGCAGGGTGGGGTGACGCTTGCGCGCGGCCATGATGGCTTAGAGATAATTGAATCTGTACCCATTCAGGGTGGGACGTTTTCAGCGGAGCTGATCCCCCAAATATCAGACCTACTCAAGAAGCATGCTTATACGCCACAACAACTGGAAGGACTGGTCGCCGTCACTGGTCCAGGATCGTTCACGGGATTGCGCGTCGGACTCACCGCCGTAAAAGGTCTAGCTGAAGTCCTGCACATTCCCATCGCCGCTGTGACGTCGCTCGAGGTGCTGCTCGCCGCTTCCGGCGCGCAGGAGGCCGCGATGGCAGTGCTCGATGCCGGACGTGGCGAAGTGTATACGGCTGTTCTGAGGGATGGCCGACGGGAAGAGCTGCTGCTGACAGCAGCGGAAGCCACTGCGATGGCACACTCAAACCATTTTCGTATCGTTGCCGCCGAGGCAAGCACAGCAGCCAAATTTGCCAACGCCCAAGTGATTTCTTATTGCAGCAGTGAGATTGCCGCAACACTCGGATTTCGCAAGCTGCGCGCAGGTGACACGGTCGATGTGCTCGCGCTTGATGCCAATTACATCCGCAAATCCGAAGCCGAATATATGCAGAAGTTGAAGAAGCAGCCGACATGATTGCCGTCATCTCTGATCTGCATCTCGAAGAAGAAGCCACTGACATAATCGCCGGAGATGGCAGACAGATCATCTTTCGACGCAATCTCGATCCCAAGGCTTACCGCAGCTTTATCTCGCACATGGCTGATGAGGTGCGCCGGCGCAAGGCGAAGAGTTTCGAACTTGTGATCGCAGGCGACCTGTTTGATTTCAATCGCACGACGTTGTGGTTTCGCGACGATGTTCGACCTTATGCTGCCCTTAACGAAACTTCTCCCGAACTGGAAGAGAAGCTGCTTGGCATTCTCAACGCGATTGCCGCAGAGCCGCCGGTTGCCCGAACCCTGGAGCTGTTTCGAGATCTCGCTTCAGGGAAGTACAGTTCTGGGAATCCTCGTTCGGGAGACGTTGCTGTACAGGAGTTTCCATGCCCGGTGAAGATTACCTGTCTTGCGGGGAACCACGATCGCGTGGCCAATGCGTCGCCTGCGATCCGCAATCGGATCGGTGAGCTGATTGGCGTGGATATAAGCGCGCCATTTCCGCACTATCGCCTGCTCAAAGATCCCGACGTGCTTATCCGGCACGGTCACGAGTACGACAACAACAACTTTGCCCTCGACCTCCCGGAGAACGCTCCCATTCCACTCGAAGTTGACGAAGCCGGATACTCGCAGGCGAACTTTGGCGACTTTATCACCATCGACGTGGCGGTACGACTTCCGTATTTGTTTCGACGCAAGTATGGTGCAGCTCAAATTGTTAAGGACGAAGTTCTCACCGCGCTCTACCTGCGCCTGCTGCAGTTCGATGATGTGCGTCCACAATCTGCGCTGCTGGATTACATGCTCGACGTTTCCAGCGGCGATTTCTCCGCCGAACAAGCATGGGAGAAGCTCGTACCCATAATTCAGGAGCTGCTCTCCGAGATTCACGGCAATAAGTTCTTTCGCTACTGGCTCTCGCACAGAGCCAAGCCTTGGGCTCCGGCGGAATTGGAAGTCGCGCGCGGTCTGCTGCAGATGGGAGGATGGCACAATCGGGCTGCACGCGAGGCCGCGCGCAAGATCGCGCATTTCATGATGGGAGGTGAGCCTGATCAACCAGAGCTTTCTGCCATGCGCGAGGAGCTGATCCAGAACAATCAGGTGCGCCTGGTGCTTGCCGGACACACGCACACGCCGGAAGTGTGCCTCATCAAGAGCGACGAATCAGGAGACCGCTTCTACATCAACACCGGCACATGGCGCGACGTGATCCCCTCGACCCCAGACCGGCGAACCTTCGGACGGATGCGGGCACTTACGTACGCGACGCTCTATTCCAAATCGGAACAGGATGAGGGCTGCAATTCGTTTGATTACTGGACGGGATTCACGAAGGATTGGTAAGCATCCGTTGAGTTCGCTGCTGCAGATTAAACGGTGATCTAGATGCGTGCGCGTTCTGGTCTCGACGTTCAAAAGGTTGCGAAATAGCCTCGGCCGGGAACTTCGCCGCCACCTGTGCTCTCTTCGCGCCTTGTCCCACGTCCAATACTCACCCAAACTGCTACACTCTTCTTTCTTCTCGCTCGTCAGGAGATTGAATGCGTATTTACCTCTCGTCGTTTACGCTCATCCTGCTCGCCTCCGCCGCGGTCGCACAAACTACGTCTCAGCCTTCTGGTTCCACCGCGCTGGAGAGCCGCGTGCTTCAGCTGAAGGGACTTGACCCCAACCTGATCGATAAGAGCGCCGATCCCTGCGTAGACTTCTACCAGTACTCCTGCGGAGGATGGCTCAAGCAGAATCCGGTACCTGCGGATCAGAGTTCCTATGGCCGTGATACCGAACTCGCCGAACGCAATCGCCTCATCCTGCGCGACATCCTCGACAAGGCTTCGGTGAACGATCCCAAACGCAGTGCCGTCGATCAGAAGATCGGAGACTACTACTCTTCATGTATGGACGAAGCCGCGATCGAGAAGAAGGGACTCGGTGCGCTCAAACCCGAACTCGATCGCATCGCGGCGATCAAGGGCAAACCGGACATCGCGCCCGCGCTCGCCGATCTTCATTTGAAGAATGTCGATGCGCTGTTCAGTTACGGCTCCGATCAGGACTTCAAGAATGCCAATGAAGAGATCGCCGAGGTCGATCAGGGCGGACTCGGGCTGCCGGAACGCGACTATTACACTCGCACCGGAGCGAAGGACCAGGAGATCCGCAAGCAGTATCTCGAGCATGTCACGAACATGTTCAAACTGCTGGGAGAGTCGCAGTCGCAAGCTCAGGCCGACGCGCAGACCGTAATGAAAATCGAAACGGCGCTGGCGAATGCGTCGCTAAATGTAGTTGATCGCCGTGAGCCGTCGAATCTATATCACAAGATGCCGGTGAAGGACCTTGAAGCAATGGATCCAGCTTTCAACTGGGCGGTCTATATGCGGACGATCGGCACGCCGCCAGTTGATTCGCTGAACGTCGCTGTTCCGCAATTCTTCAAGGGACTCGATGCCGTCTTGCAGCAGCAGAGCCTCGCGGATATCAAGACCTATCTGCGCTGGCAAACCGTTCACGGCTTCGCTCCTATGCTGCCGTCGGCGTTCGTGAATGAGAATTTCAACTTCTATGGAAAGACGCTGCAAGGGGCAAAAGAACTTCAGCCGCGTTGGAAGCGGTGCGTGCGCTTTACTGATCGCATGCTGGGTGAAGCTCTCGGTCAGGCGTATGTCGATCGAACATTTGGCGTTGAAGGAAAGACGCGCACGCTCACAATGGTTCATGACATCGAAAACGCGATGCAGAAGGACCTCGAGCAACTTGACTGGATGACGCCGCAAACCAAGCGGCGCGCGCTCGAAAAACTGCACGCCGTCGTCGACAAGATTGGCTATCCCGACAAATGGCGCGACTATTCGAAGTACCAGGTCGTGCGGGGAGATGCGCTCGGCAACTTCGAACGCGGCGCCGAGTTCGAATCGCGCCGTCAGCTCAATAAGATTGGTAAACCGGTCGATCGCGGTGAATGGGGGATGACTCCGCCAACGGTGAATGCCTATTACAATCCGCAGATGAACGACATCAATTTTCCGGCGGGCATCCTGCAGCCGCCGTTTTATGACAACAACATGGACGACGCCGTAAACTACGGCGATGCCGGCGGCATCATTGGTCATGAACTCACGCACGGCTTCGATGACGAAGGCCGTCAGTTCGACGCCAAGGGCAATCTTGAGGAGTGGTGGACTCCTCAAGATGCGAAGCAATTCCAAGAGCGCGTCGATTGCGTCGTGAACGAGTACAACGGATTCATCGCCACCGGCGACGTCCACGTTAACGGCAAGCTGACGCTCGGCGAGAATGTCGCCGATCTAGGTGGACTCAAATTAGCGTGGATGGCTTATCTTGCGCACGTTGCCGGTCTTGATCAGAAGCCGCAGCCGATCGACGGCTTCACGCCCGAGCAGCGATTCTTCATCAGCTACGGTCAAGGATGGTGCGAGAACTACACGCCAGAGATGCTGCGATTGATCGCGCAAACCAATCCGCATTCTCCGGTGAAGTATCGCGTCAACGGAGTCCTGGTAAATCTTCCCGAATTTAGACAGGCTTTTTCATGCAAAGCCGGTGTGCCAATGGCTCCTGAGAAGACGTGTACGGTTTGGTAGGACGGGGTACTAGATCTTGTGTCGAGTGAGAGATCAGTGCTTCTTTTCGCGGCTGTGAGGTACCGGAACGGGACGACGCAGCGGAACAATTGCGCCTTTGGCTGGGTCGGAATGGGCAGCGGCGGCACGCGCGAGGACTTCACCTTGGACAAACTTTACGAACTCCTGCATCTGCCGCTGCATCTCTTCCATGCGCTCACGCATATTGAGAATGATGGCGATGCTGGATGCTCTCGGCCAGCAGGCGCTCACACACCAGCTCGGCCTCCGGCTCGCTGCCGACGGTGGCGACGCTTCGCAGCGCGTCGGGCACCTAGATCGTCTCCGGCAGGCCGATCGCCCCGTCGGCCTGGGAGCGTGCCACGGCGAC
>DATLKS010000930.1:0-12715 GCA_035538255.1 Terriglobales bacterium | reverse complement strand
CGAAGCGCTTGCTGTCGGCACTTCCCAATATGGGATGCAGACCTTTGATCAATCGCTCTATGATCTCTTCCAGCAGAAGCTGATCACGTACGAAACTGCTCTTGAGAGCGCGACCAACCCCGACGATTTCAAGCTCAAGGTGCAGGGTATCGGCTCGACCGCGGATGCAGCGCGCGAGCAAATGGAAGCCGCAGGTTTCGGCAGATAGCTCGCGACACAAACACCTTCGGATTGCCGGGATCTAACTTGACCCGATCACCCGATCACTCGATCAATGCATTCTTGCTATTCTGCAATCAGTGTCTTCCATCATTAAGATTCCGCGCCGATTCTGTGGTCCACCCAACAGCGGGAACGGTGGATACAGCTCGGGAATGCTGGCTTCGCTGCTGGCCGGCGCATGCGAATGCATGCTGCGTAAGCCTATTCCCCTCGAGCGTGATCTTGCGACCGAGGTTTCGGAGGTATCTGCCCGCTTGCTCGATGGTGCAGACCTGGTCATCGAAGCTGTCGGTGCGAAGATCACGCCTGCTGAGCAACCACCAATTGCAGCGGAGCAAGCGCAGCGCGCGGCCGCGAATTCACCAGCTTTCGGCAACCATCCTTTTCCCACCTGCTTTACTTGCGGCCCACAGCGTCGTGAAGGCGACGGCTTGCGCATCTTTCCCGGGCCATTGAATGGGTCAAACGAGAGTAGCTCGTTGTTCGCCGCGCCCTGGGTTCCCGATCCCTCGCTAACCGCCGGCGGAATGGTAGTCCGACCGGAATTCGTGTGGGCTGCGATGGACTGTCCAACCGGCTTCGCCGCAGGTTTTCCCTGGAGAGGGACCTTGGTCACGGGACGACTGGCAGTTGACCAGGTCGCGCCTGTGTATCCGCTGCGTGCCTACGTCGTTGTGAGCTGGTCGACCGGAAACGAAGGCCGCAAATTTCATGCCAAGGCCGCGTTATACGGACCGGATGGCGAAGTATGCGCCAACGCTCGCGCTACGTGGATCAAGTTGGAATAACGCCGCGCCATCAGTGAAGAAACAGAAAACCGGTCGGGGCAAGCGGCTGTTGGCACCAAAGCCATCGCAATCCCGCCCTCCACTCATCTCAATCGAGCAGACTCGGTACAGGCTGATGGAAACGACTACTACACTGAACTCTGTTGCGACTCTTAACGAAGAAAAGGTGGGCAATAGTAACGAAAAGCCCACGCACAAGGCTGCCTGGGGAGCGATGCTCGCTGGCGCCGCGCTTTCCGTCTATGGATGGACTCGCCGTTCAGCTTCAGGAGTGGCTTTAGGAGTGGCGGGAGGCGCTATCGCTCTGAAGGCTGCCAGCGCCGGCCCCATTGCCGATCTGGTTGGAACCGAGGCTTCGGTAAGCCACAGCGTTATCGTTATGCGAACCCCCGCCGACATCTATCAATTCTGGAAAGAAACGGAACGGGTGCCGCAGTGGATGGAGGATGTTAGATCAGTTACCCGCCTGGATGATCGTCATTCGCTGTGGATTCGCGCGAATCCCGAATCGGGAAGCCTTGAATGGACCACTGAAATACTCGAGGAGATTCCGAACCAGACAATTCGCTGGCGAACGGTCGCCGAGCGCGGCGCCGATTACGATCTAAGCGGCCGACTCCAGCTAAGTGATTTGGGAGCAAAGGGAGGCACGCTGGTCAACTTGAGCCTTCAATACAAAATGCATACCGGACTTCTGCATTCAGGGGCTCCGGTCATCATCGCACCCGATCCGCACCGGCATGTCCGCGAAAGCCTGCGCAAATTCAAAATGCTGTTGGAGGCAGGCGAGATCGCAACCATCAAAGGTCAAAGCCATGGACCGCGAACGCTCAAAGGTAAGCTGATCGGAACGCTGATGGGTGAAGCGGCAGCGTAGAGCCAGAGAGAGCAGTTAGTGTCCATTACTGAAAATCCATAGGAACAAGTAACACCTGTCATTCCTTCCACCCGTCGAAAATCAATTGAGATTCAATGACAGCAACGGTAGAAGGGTTTAGCGCGTCTCCTGCGCTCGTCGGATCGTCTAGAATTAAAATAGCGCACTAATGCTGAACGTAACCATCCGCCGCAAAGCGAAACAGTTCGGACAGTTGATACGCACTTCGGCGATCACTCCCCGTACTGGTCGTTCCCATAAGCCGCAACTTGCGAGCGAGCGGGAACTCGGCGTCACTTTCATCGGTCACAGCGGTTTTCTCATCCAGATCGCCGGACGCAACCTGGTGGTCGATCCGAATTTCGCGCGCTGGCTGATCGTACTCAAACGCCAGCGCCGTCCTGGCGTTCGCCTGCGCGATCTGCCTCCCATCGACTATGTACTCGTAAGCCATGCCCATTTCGACCATCTCCACCGGCCCTCGCTGCGCGCTATCGCCAGACTCACGCGCTGGCGCTGCGGCCGAGCACCGCAAATCGTGGTTCCCAGGAGTGTACGCGACATTGTCGCCAGGCTCGGATTTAGCCGCGTTCATGAAATGGAGTGGTGGCAAGATCTGCAAGAAGGCAAACTCACCATCACGCAAACTCCGGCACAGCACTGGGGCGCGCGTATGCTGCGAGACTTTCATCGCGGCTTCGGCGGATATGTAGTGCGCTCTCCCCAGCACTCCTTGTATCACGCAGGCGACACGGCGTACTTTGACGGCTTTCGCGAGATCGGACGCAGGCTGCATCCCGAGTTAGCACTATTGCCGATTGGCGCCTATCATCCGCCGCACTATCGAAATGTCCATACCAGTCCCGAGGATGCGATGCAGGCATTTCTGGATCTCGGTTCGAAGACCATGATTCCGATGCACTACGGAACCTTTCGTCTCTCCTATGAACCGATGGAAGAACCGGTTCAACGTCTGCGCATCGCCGCAGCCGCAGCCGGCGTAAGCGATCGCGTGCTGGTGCTGGAAGAAGGGAAGACGAAGATATTCAGGTAAGCGTGCCCTGCTCAGCAGCTGCGTTCTGCAACGCCAAAACAAAAGCCGCTCAATTCTGAGCGGCTTCTTTTGCTAGCTAGTCTGACCTTTGATTAACCTTCAGTTCCTTCCGCTCCGTCTTTTTTCCCGTGACGATGTCCGCGATGCTCCTTGCGCATCTCTTTGAACTTCTTCTGCTGATCGGGAGTGAGTTTTGCCATCATCTGCTCATGCGAGCTCTTGCGCAGCTCCTTGAACTTGGCTTTCTTCTGCTCAGGAGTCAGCGATGTGTCGTTCTTGATCGCCTGCGCCTGTTGATGCTGGTTCTCGCGAATGCTCTTCAGATCGGCTTTCTGTTGATCGGTAAGATTGAGCGCCTCTGCGAACTTTTGCCCGCGCTCATTAGCCTCCTTATTTGTGGCCTGAGACGCAGCGGCATTCGCAGCATCACCGCTGATTGCGCTGCCTGCATTTTGCGCGAGTGCCGCTATCGGCAGCATCATCGCGCCGGAAAGAATAAGGGTTAAAAAACGATTGGACTTCATTGATCACCTCTGGGAAATTCAAACCCAAGGAATGTGGAAAAGTTGTCGAAGAAAGCACTCAGCGGTCAGCATTCAGCATTCAGCCACTTACCATTCTGGGCCGGACAGAGGAGAGCTGGATGCAATTTCGGAATGCTACCTGGCTGAATGCTGAGTGCTGACGGCTGAGTGCTTCTTTCCGGAGTGTACAATCCAGCTCTCTTTATGGTTGGCCCTGAATGGTACGTGGCTGAGTGCTGAGTGCTGACGGCTGAGTACTGGTTTTCTACGGCACCATATTCAGCATGCTGCTATCGTGACGGCCGGCGACTTCTAGCCGCGTTTTGGCGCGTTCGATCAGGCGCAGGGCTTCTTCTTTGTTGGCATTCGGGTCTTTGAGCTGCTCTTCCGCCATTTGCTGCTGACGCTTCGCAACTTCAACGTCGATCTCTGCAGCTTTCTCTGCGCGTTCCGCGAGAACTGTAACTTTGTCCGGCAGAATTTCAGCGAAGCCCCAGTGCAGCGCGAGACGCTCGATCTTCCCGTCGGGACGGCGATAGCTGAACTCACCGCTACGTAATTCTGTGATTAGGGGCGCATGGCCGGGAAGAATTCCGAGGTAACCGGACATGCCAGGCACCTGCACTTCCATAGCTTGGTCACTCACGAGCAAGCGCTCTGGAGTGACGATTTCGATTTGAAGCGTCTCTGCCATAACCTATGCCGCGGTTGCCGACTTCATCTTCTGGGCGTCTTGAAGGACTTCATCGATCGTGCCCTTCATGTAGAAGGCCTGCTCGGGAACATCATCGTGCTTGCCTTCGATGATCTCTTTGAAGCTGCGAACCGTGTCCTGAATCTTGACATATCGGCCCTTGTAGCCTGTGAACTGCTCGGCGACATGGAACGGCTGTGACAAGAACTTCTGCACTTTGCGCGCTCGGGCGACCGTGATCTTGTCGTCTTCCGAGAGTTCGTCAATTCCTAGAATGGCAATGATGTCCTGCAGATCTTTGTAGCGCTGCAGAATTTGCTTCACGCCTTGAGCAACGTCGTAATGTTCCTGGCCAACCACGCGAGGCGTAAGAATACGCGACGTGGATGCCAGGGGATCGACAGCCGGGTAGATTCCCAACGCACTCAGCGGGCGCGAAAGTACCGTCGTGGCATCGAGGTGAGCGAACGTTGTCGCCGGTGCAGGATCAGTAAGGTCGTCGGCGGGTACGTACACAGCCTGCACGGAGGTAACTGAGCCTTTCTTGGTTGAAGTGATGCGTTCTTGAAGCTCTCCCATTTCAGTCGCGAGGTTTGGCTGATATCCCACCGCAGAGGGCATGCGTCCCAGCAGCGTCGAGACTTCTGAGCCTGCTTGAGTGAAGCGGAAGATATTATCGATGAACAATAGGGTATCCGCGCCTTCCTTGTCACGGAAGTACTCAGCCACTGTGAGTCCGGTAAGTGCAACGCGCAGGCGCGCTCCAGGCGGTTCCGTCATCTGGCCATAAACCAGCGCGGCCTTCGATGCGTTGCTGTCTCCTGGCTTGATCACGCCTGACTCGCTCATCTCGATCCAGAGGTCGTTGCCCTCGCGCGTACGCTCGCCCACGCCGGCGAACACCGAGTACCCGCCGTGCTGCTTGGCGACGTTGTTGATGAGCTCCATAATGACGACGGTCTTGCCGACGCCGGCGCCGCCGAAGAGTCCGATCTTGCCGCCTTTCAAGAACGGCTGAATGAGATCGATAACTTTGATTCCGGTCTCGAACATCTCCTCGGTGGTCGACTGCTCCTCGAACGAAGGCGCCGGCCGGTGAATCGGCCAGCGCTCAGTGGCGTTCAATGGCCCCAATTTATCGACGGGCTCGCCGATCACATTAATCACGCGCCCCAAAGTAGGCTTTCCCACTGGGACCGAAATGGGACCTCCCAAATCAATGGCTTTCATGCCGCGCACCATTCCTTCAGTGGCTTCCATGGCCACGCAGCGCACGCGGCCTTCGCCCAGGTGCTGCTGCACCTCCACGATGACGCTGATGCGCTCAGGAACGTTGAATCCTTCGCTGGTGATGCGCAATGCCTGATAGATCGGCGGCATGGTAGCTTCCTCAAACTGAACGTCCACAGCCGGACCGGAGATCTGAATTACTTTGCCGATATTTTGTGCCATAAGAACCTTTACAGAGCGGCAGCGCCGCTGACAATTTCTATGATTTCCTTAGTGATCGACGCCTGGCGTACACGGTTCATCGTGAGAGTAAGGGAGTCGATCATGTCCGATGCATTGTTGGTTGCGGAGTCCATTGCGGTCATACGCGCAGCGTGCTCTGCGGCCACGGATTCGAGCAGCGCACGATAGATCTGAATGGCGACGTAACGCGGCAGCAGATCGTTGAAGAGCCGCTCCGGTGCTTGTTCGTAGATGTAATCGCCGGTTCCGAATGCGGCGCGGCGCGCGTCCTCAGCCGACGTGTCCGCCGGGCGAACGCCCACACCCGCGGTGGCGGCCGCGTGCGCGGCTTTCTGACGCTCTTCGAGCGTGAACTGGTCAGCCTGCTCTACGTCCTGCTCACCGATGTGAACAATTGGGAGCACATGATCTACAACCAGCCGCTGCGCGATCACCGATTTAAACTCGTTGTACACAAGATAGACAGCATCCACTTCTTTGCGCGTATATCGCTTGATGATCTCAGTGGCGAGATCTCGAGCCTGGCCGAATTCGACTTTGTTCAATACTCCGACTTGCTCGCCGACAATCTCCACTGGAGCGCTCCGGCGGTACTCGCCCTCCTCCTCGCCCGACTGTGCGTATGGGAAGCGCCGACGGAACATGTCTCGGCCCTTACGTCCAATGGCGATGATGTCAACGTTTTTGCCGGCTTTGGCCTCGAGAAAACGGTTGGTTGTTTTGACAACGTTTGCATTAAAGGCGCCGGCGAATCCTTTGTCACCGGTCAGGACGATGAGGAGAATATTTTTCTCTTCTCGGCGCTCCAGCAACGAATGGCGCGGCTCTCCCGTAACGGGATCATAGATTTCCGCGCGCGACACCAGTGACTTGAGCACATTCACCAGCATCTGTGCATACGGACGCGCCGCCAGAGCGCGCTCCTGCGCCCTCCGCAGCCTGGCAGCCGAGACCATCTTCATGGCCTTGGTGATCTGCTTCGTGTTTTGCACGCTGCGAATGCGTCGCCGTAAATCCAGAACGTTTGCCATGATAGCTGCGAAGCTTCGAAGCTGCGAAGCCACGAAGCTCTCTTTCATTTCTTTAAGCCCGGCGGCGAATGCCAACTGGGATCATCTCAACTACTCGCTCTTTTAACGGAGCAGTTGATCTCACCAAAATCTAGCTACGAAGCTCCGTGGCTTCGCAGCTTCGTAGCTATTACGCGATTGCTTTTGCAGGCTCCCCTGAACTTACAAACTGCTGCTTTGCTTCCTTGATCAAGCGCGTCATCTCGGACTTGAGCTGATCGTCGAGCTGCTTCTTTTCCATGATCTCGTTCAACAGGCCAGGATTCGTTGTATCGACGTATTTGTAAAGCTCGTCTTCAAACTCGCGAATCTGCGATACCTGAAGGTCGTCGAGGAATCCGTTGGTACCGGCGAAAATCGCGAGAATCTGTTTACTGAACGGAAGCGGCGAGAACTGCGGCTGCTTCAGGAGCTCAGTTAGACGCTGTCCGCGACTAAGTTGCTGCTGCGTTGCCTTGTCGAGATCCGATCCGAATTGGGCAAAAGCGGCCAGCTCGCGATACTGCGCAAGTTCGAGCTTCATCGATCCCGCAACCTGACGCATGGCTTTGATCTGCGCCGAACCACCTACGCGGCTTACCGAGATGCCGACGTTTACTGCCGGACGCACGCCGGAGTTAAAAAGATCGGTCTCGAGGAAGATCTGGCCATCGGTAATCGAAATCACATTCGTGGGAATGTAGGCCGAGACGTCGCCGGCCTGGGTTTCGATGATCGGCAGCGCGGTGAGTGAACCTCCGCCGAGTTTGTCTGAGAGCTTTGCTGCGCGTTCCAAGAGACGCGAGTGGAGATAGAAGACATCTCCTGGATACGCCTCACGTCCGGGCGGACGCCGCAGCAGAAGGGAGATTTCCCGATATGAAGCCGCATGCTTCGAGAGGTCATCGTAGATCACCAAAGCATGCTTGCCATTGTCACGGAAGTATTCGCCCATCGCGCACGCAGCATACGGAGCGATGTACTGCATTGGCGCGGGCTCAGACGCCGACGCCGCGACCACGATGGTGTAATCCATGGCTCCGTAATCGGTCAGCGTCTTCACCACGTTGGCGATCGAAGAGCGCTTTTGTCCGATGGCGCAATAGATACAGATGAGATTGTTGCCCCTGTTGTTGATGATCGTGTCGAGGACAACCGCGGTCTTTCCTGTCTGGCGGTCGCCGATGATCAGCTCACGCTGACCGCGGCCAATCGGAATCATCGAGTCGATGGCCTTGATTCCGGTCGCCATCGGCTCACGGACAGGCTGGTGATCGATGACGCCAGGAGCAATACGCTCAACGTGAATCGTCTCTTTAGTGGTAATAGGACCTTTGTCGTCGATGGGCTGACCAAGCGCGTTCACCACACGCCCAACCATTGCTTCGCCCACAGGCACAGCCATGATCTTGCCGGTTCGACGGACCTCGCCGCCTTCCTTGATCTCGGTGTACTCGCCCATAAGCACGGCGCCGACCTGGTCTTCTTCCAGATTCATAGCGATGCCGGTGACACCATGGCCAAAGTCGATCAGTTCTCCGGCCATAACCTTGTCAAGGCCGTAGATGCGGGCGATTCCGTCGCCGAGGGAGATCACGGTGCCAACTTCGTCGACCGCGACCTTCGATTCGTAGTTCTCAATCTGCTCACGAATGAGCTTGGTTATTTCGTCTGCTTTGATTTGTGCCATATGAGAAATTTTGTGATTTGTTGATTTTCCAATTTCGCGATTTTCAAATCACTCAATCAGGAAATCACAAACTCACGAAATGCTGGTCAACTGTTCTTTCATCCGCTGCAATTGTCCGCGCACCGAGCCATCGTATATAGTGCTCCCCACTTTGACGACGACCCCGCCTATCAACTTCTGATCGAGCGCGTAGCGCACGCGCAGCCTCTTGCCTGTCGCCTTAGCCACCTGCTGCTCGAGGTTGTGCCGTTCTTCCGCGCCGAGATCGCGCACACTTACGATCTCCGCGTCGGCGATGCCCAGCCGCTCATTGATGTGCTCGATGGCAGCTCTAGCGATCTCTGCGAAAGCAGGAATGCGACGATTGGAAATCAGCACAGCGACAAAATTCCGTAACTCACACGACAAGCCGAGCTTCTTCGCCAGCGCGTCAAGCAGTTTGAGTTTTTGCTCGAAGACCACCGACGGACTGTCCCAAATTGTGCGCAGCTCGGAACTCTCAGCGAGCATACTCGCAACCGAACCAAGTTCCGCCGTTACGCGGTTGGCTTCGAGACCGCGATCAACCACTACATCAGTCAGGGCAAGAGCGTAGACGCTGACGAAAGAAGCCACCTAGCTGCTCCCATTCCTGCGCGCCTCGGAGGCGAGCTGCTCGGCGAAATCCTCGACCAGCGCTTTGTCCTCGTTCGCCTCCACTCTGATTCCCTTTTCTGCCATGGCTACGGCCAGTTCGACGCCATACTTCTGCAGTTCACGCCGGGCAGCACTCGTGGCTCGACCTACTTCATGCTGCGCGGACTGAAGAATCTTGTGCTTTTCTTCCTCAATCGACGCTCGTATGCGTTCTTCTTCCGTCTTGGCTTCGAGTTCAGCGTGCTTCTGCATCTCACTGATCTCGACGTTCATCCGCGAGAGTCTTGCTTCGATCTCCTGGAGTTTGCGTTGGGCCTCTTCGCTGGCGCGGCGTGCGTCTTCCATCCCTTTTTGGATTTCCTGGGTTCGTCCCCGGAACATCGCTGGCAGGTTGGACTTCAATGCCATCACGATCAGACCAGCGATAATCGCGAAGTTGATTACGACGCAGAGCCAATATGCGCTCTCGAGCGAGAGGCCTGTCAGTTTGGAAATGCCACGAACTGCAGGCGAGTACTTGAAGGCGGCCGTCTCTTGGTCTTCACTGTAGCCGGAACCAGCGGACCGGCCGCCAACTTCGGCTTCGTGTGGAGTACGTCCGGCGGCTTCATTGGCTGCATGCGTTAGTTCCTGATTCGAGTTCGCCGACTCGGGAGCAAACGCCGCATCTACCGGAGAAACTTGAGCTGAGGAACTCGCCGCAGTCGCGTTTTTCGAAGAGCTGGAAGTTGGCCTGGTTGCGGGAGAGGCCGTCTGCTTAGCCGCCCATATGAACGAAAGCGCGGCGATGAAGATGCCAATACTGAATGTGCGCCGGAAGAGCTTCATCCGCGACCACCGAGAACGGGCTGCTTTGCCTCCGAGCCGGCGCGCAGGATGGAACGAATGATCTCTTTCGCCAGATTGGAACTCTCTGACTCGATGCGCACCCTCGCAATATCGGCTTCCTTCTGGATCTGTGCGCGAGCGCTGGCAATCATCGCCTCCGCAGCCGACCGAGCTTCAGCGATCGCCATCGCTTTCTGTTCCAGGATCTGCTGGCGTTGCCTCTCCTGGGCCTTAAAAACTGCTGATCGGGCCTCACGGATCTTCTGCTCGTATTCAGCGGTTTTGCGATCGGCAGCAGCGACATCGGTTTTGGCCTTCTCCACTGCGCCAACAGTTTTGCTGCGGCGCTCGGAGAGCGCCTGAACCAATGCGTTATGAACGATGACGCGGTAGAGAATCCATATGAGGACAAAGAGGATGAAGGTCGGAATGGCTCCGAGCGCAAGTTCGCCTAGTTGTCTGAGCGTCTCGTCCATTAACTTGAGTGGTTATTGTCCCGCCGGGGTGTGGATGACAACCTTCTAAGCTAACATTCGATTTTTGCGAGTGTCAAACCTCTGTAATGCCCCAAAATGGCTGAAAACTCTAGGTGAAATTAGTGCTTGCGCAACTCTCGACTTTGCTTGACACATGTGCCAGATGAGCGGAGACTGAAGGGTATCACCTCCGATCCGATTCAGGATCGAATGGGCTCGCGGCCTGGGATTGTCACCGCTTCCTGGTCGCGGGCCTATTTAACTTTTCCCGCTCAATTAAAGGCAAAGCAACGGCAAAAGCTCGCGCTGATTCACGCGGATTTTGCAGATTCACGGAGATTGTTGTCATTTGAGTAGAGACGCAGCATGCTGCGTCTCCCGCGGGCGGTACGGAATAATGCGGGTAATAGCCGAAACCCGAAGCATTTTCGATCTCAATTTACCTCTTCGGTTCAGAAACAAAGACGCAGCATGCTTACGTCTCTACCGTCGCGCCTGGAAACGCTGAACCTGACGCAGCAGTGATTGGGGACCTTCGATTGTCAGATGTACCCGGTCCTTCCTGTAGTCCCGATTCAAGATCTTGCCACGCGCTTCGATCATAGCCAGGAGTCTGCCTTCGCTCTGGGGAATGCTTACGTCAACCCGACTGACTGGATCAGCCGTAAGCACTTCATCGATGCGGCTAAGTAACTGGTCCAGGCCTGCACCGTTCATCGCCGAGACCTGCGCCACGTTCTCACCGGCCGGAAGAGCCTGCTGTTCGCCCGGGGAAAGCAAGTCGATTTTATTAAGGACGCGGATAGTTCGTTTGTCTTGCGCTTCAAGTTCAGCGAGAACCTTTTCAACTTGCTCCTGCTGCTCGGAGGCGTTCGGGCTGGTCGCGTCGGAGACATGCAAGATCAATGATGCCCGCTGCACCTCCTCCAAAGTTGCGCGAAAAGCGGTAACAAGTGTGTGCGGCAGGTTGCGAATAAATCCTACTGTGTCGGAGAGCAGGACCTTGCGTTTGGACGGCAGAGCAATCGAGCGCAGAGTTGGATCGAGCGTGGCGAACATCCGTGGCGAAGCCACAACGCCTGCCTTGGTGAGCGCATTGAAGAGCGTCGATTTGCCGGCATTCGTGTATCCCACAAGCGCGACAGTCTCCACCGGCACCGATTCACGGCGCTGGCGCTGCTGTGCCCGCACGCACCGCACGTTGTCAAGCTGTTGCTGAACGTGGCGCATGCGCCGATAGATCTTGCGACGGTCAGTTTCGAGCTGAGTTTCGCCTGGACCTCGCGTTCCAATACCGCCGCCGAGCTGGGACATCTCCACTCCGCGTCCAGTGAGTCGCGGCAGCAGATACTCGAGCTGTGCCAACTCGACCTGGAGCTGACCTTCACGAGTACGCGCGTGGCGGGCGAAGATGTCGAGGATCAGTTGCGTGCGATCGATTACGCGCGCGTGCAGCTCGCGTTCGATATTGCGCTGCTGTGAAGGCGAGAGATCGTGATCGAAGAGCACGACATCGGCCTCCGATCCGGCAACCGCACCGTGAATCTCTTCGAGTTTGCCGCGTCCGATGAGGGTGGCCGGATCGAGTTTGTCGCGTCTCTGCACAACCTCTCCGACGACTTCTGCGCCCGCGCTGGTGGCAAGCTCGCGGAACTCCGCCATCGATTCGTCGATGGTGAAGCCGTGAAGATTTCCGTCTCCCGGTTTGCGCAGCTTGCCGGCTTGAATGCCGTTGCGTTGATCGCGAGACTCAAGGATTTCAGGGTGCGAAACCTCCATCGCCTGCCGGGCCATTCGAGCCTGCGGAGATGGTCCATTCCGCCTGGCGCGGAGTTCGATTCCAACCAGGAACGCGCGTTCTGGCCGATAAGCTCCGGTCGAGCTGTTTGCGGTCGAAAACGACGGACTTCTTGTCACAGTAAGCGTCTGATCGAGCCGAGCGCTCAGCCTTCCGAAACGGCTGTCGGTGGGGAAGACTCGCTATGCGCAGCCCCGCTGGTTGGACGCTCCGAAGTGGGTGGACGATGCTCCCCCACCGGTCGCTCGGTATGATGCGCGCCACGCGCCATTACAACCGTTGAGATTGCGTGCTTAAAAATGAGCTGCTCCTGATTGTTCGTCTCCAGAACCACAGAGTACTTGTCAAAAGAGCGAATGCGGCCGCTGAGCTTTACGCCGCTCATTAGATAAATAGTGATGGGAGACTTGTCCTTGCGAGCAGTGTTGAGGAAAGTGTCCTGAATATTCTGCGCCGGCTTTGTTTCCATGTGCCGATCTCTCCTTGATCCAGAACCAGATTGGAACCTCTGGGATACAGCCCCTCAAAGATAGAACTCTGATAGCCGTCTTGGCAAATACAGGGAGGAGCGGACCGTCGGTGAGTTCTTGGTGCGGAGCTTTGGGG
>DATLKS010000929.1:0-3913 GCA_035538255.1 Terriglobales bacterium | reverse complement strand
TTCGCAGACGACATCGTTACTCAAATGCAGCTCCCATGCGCGGCGCAGGTCCACGACCCCAGCAAGCGAGACCACGGCACGAATGGAATCATGATGAGCGGCCAGAACAAGCGCCAGTTCTCCTCCTGCGGAATGGCCGAGCGCGAGAATGCGATCTGTATCAATCTGGTATTTGCCGGCAAGCTGCTGAAGCGCTTTATATCCTGCACTCACACCTTCAAAGCTGCCGGGCCATCCACCGCCTGGATTGCCGAGCCGACGATATTCCAAGTTCCAGGTCACAAATCCCGCTTTGGTAAGCGCGGCGCAAGCAAAGCCGGTGTGGTTCAGATCGTAGCGAGCGCGCCAGAAGCCGCCATGGACGAACATTGCTGCTGGAAAGGGGCCGTTGCCTTTGGGAACCCGGAGATCTCCAAATTGATTTTGATCGGGTCCGTAGCCGAGGCGAACGTCCGCTGGAGGAGGACGATCACCTAGAATGCGGTCGCTGCTCTGCATCGCTGATGAAAAGTGTCAGTTATGGAAGAGGCATTCAGGTGTCTGGCTCAAAGCTGTTAGCTGATAGCCGACCGCTGGTTTACTCGAACAGCTCTTCCTTCCACAGCTTTTGTCCGGCGAGGGCGGTGTAGAAGGCAAACAGCGCCAAAACGGCTACGCTGGCGTGTACAAAAATCGTCGCTCCGATAAACCAATGAGAAAAATTCGCGGTCATCGGAGTATTTAGCAGCAAATCGATTAATACGAACGCAGAAGCAAGGCTGACCAGTCCGAAGCGCACCAGCGCGAAGGCAGCGAGTGAATAGATGGTCAGGAATGCAGTCATATAGGTCCAGAAGTATTCGTTTCTCAGCGACTGCATCACCGAAAATATAAGCACAAACGCTGCCGCAGCAATCCATTCATTCCGCAGGAAAATCCTCAGCAGAAATATCGCGGAAAAGAAGAGTAGAGTCGCCTGAATGTCTCCAGGCATTATGAGCAGCATGCCGCCAAGCGTGTGTCGGATACCTAACAGCATCTCGGGATTGCCCTCCTGTGGAATCGCGCCAACCCGAATCAGATAGGCAATGAATATCTGGAGAAAGATCGCCCAGAAGATTCCGAGCACTAAGCCGAAGAGAACATCGCGCCCAACTAACGGATCCCGCCAGCGGCCAAGCAGCAGCCGGCTCCAGGAGATGATGGCATTCGGCCAGCGTTTCCGGACATAGGGCTCCAGACCAAGATACAGAACCGCGATCACGACGGCCCAAAACAGCGAGTTGCTCAGCGACAGGACGAATGTCCCAAACGTTCCAATACTGAGCACGAAATGCGCGCGAAAGATCCAGATCGCCATCTGCATTACAAAAATAAACAGCGCAAGACGAAAGGCGCCCTTTGGATCGCTCCTTCCGGCGCTGTAGTTGCGGTAAGCAAAGACGATCGCGCCCGCCAGCACTGCGCAAACGACGATGATGAGAATGAGTGTCCCTGCCCGTTGCGAGGAAGTGCTTGGGTTTGGATTCTCGCGCCAGGCGGGCGTCCAAGGACCGTATAGCGCAAATCGTACGGGCTTGCCATGTAATGCGGCGGCTTCCACCCGCAGCGGACGTGTACTGCCCGGCCAGGTTCCTGTCCATGCCGCCCTGGTGTCTGAAGCCGATAAGGAGTTCCAAATTGGATCAGATGGCGTAAGCTGCTTAGCGTCGAGACCAGCCGCGGTGAACAGCGGACTCCAATCGACGGGCTTCGCTCCCTCCGATTTATCTTCCTTTTCGGGAGGTATGACCTCGAACGAGATCAACCGCCCATCCATGTCGAGAAAGATGAAGATCATACCCGGAGTGATGAATGGCGGGTCGCCTTCGCTGACAATTCCCGGAATGAGAGCGCTCTCCGTGTATTCATGCGCCACCAGAGGCTGCGGACTGCTGCGATACCAGAACCGCAATATCGGCGGGCCCTTCTTCAATAGATCATCCCAGTTGGGTCGTGGTTTATCGTGGTCTTTGGCGTACTGTCCGTATTGACTGTCAGTATTGAAGCCAGAGGCCGTGTCGGCCGACGCAGAGTTGTAGCCGAGCCCCGCAGCAATCTCCTGCGCACGATGCGTGAGCACATCGGGCGATTGCTCGAGCGTCATTTTGTCGTAGATGCTTTCGCGAACGCCGAGAAAATAGCTGAGGATCAATCCCAGCACGAACACTGCAAGGCATGGCACAGCAATGCGCGCCGGCAGCGCTTCCACCTCGCCGGCGGCTGCAACCATTTGCGGTGATGGTGTTTCGCCCGCAGCGAGGGCAGCGGCCAAGGGATCGCCGCCGGGAAGAGCCGCTGCGACGGCGAGCACTGATACCGGTCGTAGAGCTGGATCTGCCTCCAGGCAGCGTAGAATTACCCGTTCCACTCCGGGATCAAGATCGCGTACCAGCGTGGAAGGATTCGCCGGTGCCGGAGATTCCGATCTGGTACGCACGATGTCAGCCAGCGTGTCCGCCTGGAAGGCGCGCTTGCCGGTGAAGATCTCGTAAAAAACCAAGCCGAGTGAATAGATATCACTCTTGGCGGTGACCTCTTTTCCCGCGAGCTGCTCCGGAGCCATGTACGCGGGAGTCCCATAACGGATCTGCTCATGGGGGATGTGCTCGGCGAGGTCAGCAAGCCCAAAATCCATGATGACAACTTCGCCTTCGCTGTTCAGCATGATGTTTGCCGGCTTCAAGTCACGATGCAGCACGCCTTTGCCATGTGCGGCTGCGAGTCCGGCGCAGAGCTTGCGGGCGATCTCCAGCGCCTTGTCGGAAGGAAGGCGCCCAATCCTGCGGAGCAGCGAGCCGAGGTCCTCGCCATCGACATACTCCATGGAGAGAAATGTGAGACCTTCGGCCTCCCCAATGTCATAAAGGCGGCAGACATTCGGGTGAGAGATGCGCCGGGCGATCCGCACCTCATTGTGAAAGCGTTCCAGGCTGGCTTCATCATGCGCAGTCAATTCAGACAGGAATTTGAGCGCAACCGGCTGGCCCAAGGTCAGGTCATCGGCCCGATATACCTCGCCCATACCTCCACGCCCTAACAGCGCGACTATGCGATAGCGCGCTGCAAGAAGCGTCCCGGGGACGAAACGTCCCATTTGGGAGGCACTGCTGGAAGCAGACGATTTCGAAGCACTGCGCCCTGCCGACCTCGGTGTACGTGGCTCGACCGGAGTTGCGGTAGCGGTCGCGAGCAGATCAACTTCATGCGACTGGGAGGCTCCGCAGGACGGACAAAACCGGGCCGCTGAGTCGATCTGCTGCCCGCATGACGAACAACTGATTGAAGAGACCCTGGCCACGGAGGTTGCGTGAGAGCCATGATACTGCAGCCGAGGTTACGAGGAATACGTTGTCTGCCCGTTGTCTCTGCCCACAACATATCATCCCGACCCCCACAACGCTCGCATTCGGCCAAGGATGGATGTCGCGGATGCGGTATCTGCTTTCTGTCCGTCATCGAGGAACGAGGGAAAAACAGATCCCTCCCCCACAAAAAACCGGCGGTTCGGGATGACATCTATGAAGGCTTCGGCGTTGTCAAGGAGTTGATTGCACACACTTCGAGCCAGCACTCCGAAGAGCGCGCCATTTCGCTCTCATAGAGAACTGCGGTTTGCATCGCCGACCAAGGCTCGCGTGTTGAACTCGTTCGGGTGGACTCGGTCCGACCCAACCATCTATCCGATCAGTAAATTCTGACCATGATTTCTTGTTCGAACTCCCTTGACGGGAGCGGGGCGCCTAATCAGTGCTGCGGTGATCGACGGCACACCATGTCATCCCTCAGGCTTTCCCCACGTGCGCACCGAGCGCGCGGGCCGGCTGGTAGCTCCGGCTTTTGCGCCACATCCAGTACAACCGCATGGCAAGTTTGCGGGCCATGGCCACATTGG
>DATLKS010000928.1:0-13423 GCA_035538255.1 Terriglobales bacterium | reverse complement strand
CACGGCTCGCGATCGCCTGGTGAAGATGCGCACCATGCTGAAGAACCAGCTCCATGGCTTACTGCGCAGCTATGGCCTGCGGGTCAGCAAACAGGGACTAAACAGCGCCAAGCAGCGACTGCAAGTGGCTCAACTGCAACTCCCCAGGCTAGCGGATGTGCAACGGCGAGTTCTGCTAGGCGAAATCCAGAGTTGGGACGTGCCATTCTCGAACTGGAGCGGCATATCAAACCAGCCGCCGCGCAAGCTACCCGGATACGCTAACCTCACCAGCCTTCGCGGCATCGGCACTTTGAGTGCGGCCATATTGCTGTCGGCCATCGGACGCGTACAAGACTTCTCTGAACCCGGCAAGTTAGCCGCCTACTTCGGCATGGTTCCGAGTGTGCAGCGGTGAGTCCAACCAAAGCCATCACCACGGCCGCATTACACGCTGTGGCAACAAACTGGCACGCACAATCCTGGTGCAATGCGCACTGATTGCCATCCGCTACAACCCAACTCAAAAAAAGTTCTATGCACGATTGCGCCAGCGCCGTGGTACAGGAAAAGCCATCCTGGCAACCGCACGTAAGTCATTAACTCTGGTCTACTACACGCTGAAGAACAACTGGATTTTTTCCGACTCCGATCACTTCGCCCTGGCGGCTTGACCGGAGTCCTTGACAAAACAACATGGGAGATCCCTCGCGCAAAATCGGCGCTTCGGGAGAGCTCAATAATGGGAAGAATGCTCGATAACCGAACTGTCTGACTGGACTATCGTTCCGGCCTACACGAACTTTCTCTTCACCGACGCGATCTGCCCACTGTGGTACACGCAATGATTAATGATCCCGTGCAGCAGGGTGTAATTATCATGATCCCGCTTTGGGACCGTCTGCTTTAGCTTCTCGTCTGAGCACGCCTCAATTGCATTTCGCAGTGCCACGTGTGATTTGTCTAGACGCGTGAGCGCAGCCTGCCACTCGGCGTCGGTGAGCTTTCGATTCGGTGGCCAGTCGTCTGGAGTATTCAAAGCGGCGTCCACGACCTCCCCTTTGAAGCGCCTGAGCACAATCTCTTCCCAATAAGCGATGTGCAGCACGAGTTGGAGAATCGAATGATCTCCCGTCTTAGAAGCCCGTGACGCCTGCTCTGCGGTGAGGCCCTTCAGCAGTGGTTTCAAGGCAAGGCCATGCCAGGCTTCGCCATTTCTATCTCCTTCGTACACGCTGCGGTACAGCTCTGCGATTCGCTTTGCTTCACTCATCAAATTTGCTCAGTGATTTAGTCAAATCAAAACACCATACGGATTCCATGGGTGCACACGGATTTACACGATAAGACAGACAACTGGGCTTTGCTGATTCAAATAATTAGTCCTGGTTTATCCGCAAGAGGCGGCTCAACGTTTTCACCTCATGGTTGACTCCACGAAAGGCAATTGAACACAAACGGCACGGAGGCCACAGAGAAAATAGTGCGGGCGGCAAACGGTTGCCATATGGATATTCAGGAAGCTAACAGCCCCTGCAGCAAACCTCCGCGCCATCCGTGTTCAACTTGAACCAGGGTCGAACAACAAAGGAAAAAATTGTCCTTCGATTTTTCCTCCTGATTCGATTACCGGTATTCCCTCAAGTAATGGTTCACTTGTTGCCGAGCGCACTCCATCGCGCATCACGTTGATCACGGTCGCGCGGCGAGAATAGTTGGAGCGATTCGCGAGCGATCCGTGCACCAGGCGAGGATGATGAAACGATGCGTAGCCTTTCGGTACTTCCACTGCAACTGGACTCTCGAATTGGCGCTTCTGCTCTTCATTTAGGACTGAGTTGATGGCATCCATGTTTCCCGCGAGTCCCGTAATGGGAAGATCCGGCCAGCGATGGCTGCCAGGAATGTATTGCAAGCAGCCGTTCTCGCGTGTGGAATCGTCGAGAGCGATCCAACAGGTAAGGTGGGCAAGCGGTCGCGTGCGCGTCCAGTAGGAGTAGTCCTGATGCCAGGCAACGACTCCGCCGTGCTGGGCCGGCTTGCAAAAGAGCTGGTCGTGCCAGAAACGAACCGGTCCGTCGAGCAGTTGCGACGCTGGTACTGTAAATGCCAGGTTCCAGAGCAGGTCATGAAATCCCGGCGAAATTCGCCACGCGCCTAGTGCGTGAAACAGCACGGTGTTGGGATCAGCCGATTCGTTCGAGTGGTACTCGTAGAAGAGTCCCTGGCTGGGATGGGACGAATCAGCGAGCTGTGCGAGTTCACGGCGCAGGATTTCGACCTGAGCGTCCGTCAGAATGCGGATGCCGCTCAGGTACCCGCGCTGACGGAACAAGGCGACTTGCTCGCCAGTGAGGCGAAATTGACTAACATCGCCATTTGGTCCGAGAAAATCGCTAACGGGCTTGTGGTCGAGTGAGAGGTCCCGGAACATCCACCGCAGTTTATCGAATTGGGGCCCTTCGCTACGACTCTCGTATCGTTGTCATCTCCTGCGGCGGATCGCCGCCCGCATACGCCTGGGCGATGATGAGGCGACGAGCTTCGACGCGAATTGCGGGCAGACGCGTGCCAAACCAGATGGAGCCCAGGATCGAGCAGAATCCGCCCAGCGCAACCGTCAGCGAGGCACCGATGCGGTTCGAGAGCGCTCCCGCGAGCAGAGCACCAAGGGGGGCCATGCCCATCATCATCATGGAATAGACCGACATCACGCGTCCGCGCAGGCGGTCGGGAACCATCGATTGGATGAGAGTGTTTGTGGAGGCCATCTGTACCATCATGAACATTCCGACGGGAATAAGGAGCGCAGCGGAAACCCAAAACAGTCTCGAATAGGCGAACATTGCCAGGAACAAACCGAAGCAGGCGGAACACGCTGCTACCCACGTGCCGAGTCCTCGCAGGCTGGACTTGGCCGCCAAGGCAAGAGCACCGATAAGGGCCCCTGCACCACTGAATCCCATCAGAATGCCCAGTCCGCGTGCGCCGCTATGGAGGATTCGGTCGGCAAAGATTGGCATGAGCACCGCATAGGGCATGCCGACTAGGCTTACAAGTCCCACCAGCAGCAGCAGGGCAAAGATTGGCTTGGTACTGAACACCCACTCGAATCCCTCTTTGATGGCGCTGAGCGCAGAGGGATGCTGAGCGCGCTCTCGTGAGGTGACCTTCATCAGCAGCAATCCGGCGATCACGGCGATGTAGCTGACTGCATTGGCGAAAAAGCACCAGCCCTCGCCGATACTGGCGACGAGCACTCCAGCAACTGCTGGTCCCACAATGCGTGCACCGTTGAACATCGAGGAGTTAAGAGCAATGGCGTTCATTAAGTCGTCCTTGCCGACCATCTCCACGATGAATGCCTGCCGCGCCGGAATATCGAAGGCGTTCACGAATCCGAGTAGGGAGGCGAGAACAAAAACCTGCCACACCGTCACGATGTGCAGAAGAGTGAGAGCGGCAAGAACAAAGGCCAGGATCATCGATGCGGTCTGCGTGCCGATGACGATACGGTGTCGATTGCGACGGTCAACAACCGCTCCTGCCACTGGCGAAAGGAGAAATATCGGAACCTGCGATGCAAATCCAATAGCCCCCAGCAGCAAGGCCGAATCCGTCAGCCGGTAAATCAGCCACGATTGGGCGACGGTCTGCATCCACGTTCCAATCAGCGAAATCAGTTGTCCGGCGAAGAAGAGCTGGAAATTGCGATGGCGAAGCGAACGAAAAGCTCCCGCGAGCCTCGACTGCGGTGAAGTTGTGCCCAGCGTCGCCACCCGTCCTTTAGGATACAGGTCCCAACTATAGATCCTGCGATGGCATCCCTATCGTAAACTGCAATTCCATAACACTCAGCAAAACTGGTGAGAGCCGCTCCGGCAAAGGGAGGAAAAGGATGACTCCGAATCTCGCTTACATTCAAGAGCTGTATGGGTACAACGATTGGGCCAATGATCGCGTCCTCGGCGCTGTCGCTAATGTCGAGCCGGACCTCTACAAACGAAGTCTCGGCAGCAGCTTTGAGTCACTGCACGACACCGTCGCGCACATCCTGGCTGCAGAATGGATCTGGCTGGAGCGCTGGTTCGGACGTTCGCCGGCTGCTTTGCCCAAAGGCTCCGATTTTGCCGGCCTCGACGAAATCACACACAAGCTGCACGAAGTGCGCTCGGAGCGGAAACGCTGGTTCAGTTCGCTTTCAGCAGACGCTCTGTCTCAAACCGTCAATTATCGCAATCTGCGAGGTCACATTTATGGCTATCCCCTATGGCAGCAACTTACGCATGTTGTGAACCACTCCACCTACCACCGCGGACAGGTGATAACGATGCTGCGCCAGCTCGGGCAAGAAGTGGTTTCAACTGATTTTCTGCTCCTTTATGACGAGCGCAACGAGAGAGCGTCAGCCGCGGGACAGAAATGAGCTCAGAGGGTGAGTCTCTAACCGTCAGCAACTCGGTAGTTCTGAAGACCGAGCGTCTGCTGCTGCGTCCTCTTCGGCAAGAGGACATTCCCCAGTTGCTTCCGCTGATCGGAGCTCGAGAAGTAGCCGCGACCACGCTCCGCATTCCTCATCCGTACACGCTGGAAGACGCGATTGCCTTTCTGAAACATAGCCAAAACGTCTGGGAGAAGGGCGAAGGAGCCAGATTCGGGATATTCCTACGCGACGGGGAGCGCCTGTGCGGCGGCATTGGACTAGTCGAGAATCGCGAGCACAGACACGCCGAACTTGGCTATTGGATCGGCGTGCCATTCTGGGGCAACGGATATTGCACCGAAGCGGTGCGAGAAATCTTGAAGTACGGATTCGACCATCTTCAATTGCACCGCATTCATTCCGGCCATTTTTCGACCAATCCGGCATCTGGCCGCATTCTTCTAAAAGTCGGCATGAAACACGAGGGCACCACCCGCCAACACGTCTGCAAGTGGGGCGAATACCTTGACGTCGAAATTTATGGACTTCTGGAGAGAGAATATCGCAGCAGAGCCGCTGGTGCGATCTGACGGACGCTGCAGCATTTCCTGTGCAGATGTGCCAACCTGCTGCGCGAAAGAAACCTCCTAGTAAGAAAGCGCGGACTTTGCTTGGCGCCCAAAAAGGAGCCGAAGGTTCCCGCTCCGGGGAGGTGACCTATGTTACTGACGCTTGCGATTATTCTCGCGGTGATCTGGTTGATATTGTGGCTGGCATTGCATATGACGAGCGGGCTAATTCACATTCTGATTGCCCTGGCAGTGATCTCGTTCATCATTCATCTGGTTCGCGGCCGTCCCGCAACGACGACCTAAGCTGCAACCGGCCAGAGAAGTTACTAACAGGCGGCGGGAGCTCTCGCCGCCTATTACTTTTGTGTATGCAAATTTCTGTAAAAACTCTTGCGGTCAAGCGCTAGATATTTTATTTTTCAAAGCGCGATGCAGGAACCAGATCAGAACGCCGACGACATAGCCGCTTCGGAACGCGCGCGCCAGCGTGCGAAGAGAGCGTCGAAACCGCTCGGCGGCAAAAAGTCAAAAGACCAGTAGCTTCGCTGCTGCTTTTCGGTCGCCTGCAGCATGCCAATAGCTGCCACGAGATCGGTGCAGGGCATCTGCCCTTTGTCTCACAAGCATCCATTCCTCCAGTAAATAACTTGCGCAACTCTGGCCGTGGTTTCCAAATGTCACAATCCGCGATGCTCTGCCCAGTTCCGTTACTTCGGCGATGGCAAGCTCTTTGAATTTACGGCAGACTCTATTCGGGAAACATCCCAGCTCTACTGGTTATGCGACCGCTGCAACCAGACACACAGCCTGAAGCGTGGCTCCGATGGAAAAGTACACCTCGTAGCAAAACAGAAGAGGCACTCAGCCGCTTCGCATCGTTTAGGACAGGCCAGCTAGAACCTGCCGCCTAGCGGCTATCTCGCGCCCACAGGCCGGAGCACCTTCGAGAGCGCATCCAGGAGAATGCGGTTCTGTTGTGGTGTTCCCACCGTGACGCGAATGGCGTTGGGAATACCCCAAGGTACCAGGCTGCGGATGATGCAGCCCTCGCTCTGTATGCGGCGGCAAAGGTGCGTCGGGTCTTCAGCGGTTTCAAGGTAAATGAAATTTGCCGTGGGGGGCACGACCCGGAAGCCCATCTCGCGCAGCCGCGGTGTCAGGTACTCGACACCTTCGGCATTCCGTTCGATCGAGAGTCGGATGTGAGCTTCGTCCTTTAAAGCCGCGATGGCTCCGGCCTCTGCGACTCCCGAAACGGAAAACGCGGTCCGGACCTGGGCAAAGTAGCGCAACATCTGCGGATCGCCAAGTCCGTAGCCCACGCGGAGTCCCGCCAATCCATGCGCCTTCGAAAAAGTTCGCAGCACTATGACGTTCTGTCGTCCATCCCTCACGTATCCGGCCGATCGTGAGTACACCTGACCGGTTTTGCGCGCGTGAAACTCCGCGTAATCTGAATAGGCCTCGTCGAGCACGATCATCACGTGCTCCGGAACTTCTTCGACAAAACGATCGAGCGCGTCTGCATAGAACATCGTTCCCGTGGGATTGTTCGGATTGGCGATGTAAACGATCCGCGTCTCAGGAGTGATTGCCGAGGCAATGGCATTGAGATCAAATCCATCGTCTCCCATTGAAACCTCGAGCAGCTTGCCTCCGGCAGAGCGGGTAACAATCGGGTAAATAATGAACGAGCGCTCGCTTGTAACTGCGTTTAGCCCAGGAGCGAGCAGCGTACGGGCGACGATGTCGATCAAGGCGGTTGAACCGTCGGTTACGAGAATCTGCTCGGGCAGGACGCCATGATGCTCGGCGAGGACGACTCGCAGGTCGTTGGCATCGTTGTCAGGATAGAAATTGGTAGAAGTGGCAGCCTGGCGGATGGCAGCAGTGGCGAGAGGCGATGGACCGAATGGGTTCTCATTCGATGCCATCTTGATACATCGAACGCCGCTCTCGCGCTCTGCCTGACGTATAGGTTTACCGGGCACATACGCCGAGAGCGCACGAATGTACTCGGGCACAAAGTCTGAGATTTTCTTCATCAACGCACGCAAAAGCAGGCCAGGGAACTGGAGAGTGTATCAGGAACTCCGATCGCGATTTCCTCTCCTCGTCCTTGCATCGCGACGATCACCACGGAGTTGTTCTTCCTCGAGGCGATGGTCGGATCTGCGAGGTGACTCGCCAAATCCACGCCCTCTTTCGCGGTTCTGAGGGGCACGCTCGCGTGACTGCTTATTCGAAGAACCCGGCCGTCGTGGACGGGAATAAAAATCCCTGCCGCCTTCTGCGCGCTCCCGGCGTTCGCGATCGCGAAATGGCGGTCTGGAACGTTCATCCCATTTTGGCCTCTTGTCGCTGACCTTAGGACGCCGTTCATCCCTGCGCTGCCGATCAACTGCTCGGTCCTGGCGGAATTGCGACGATCGTTGGTCCCGTCTGGCGCGAAATTCCGTCCGTTGGCGATCTGCGGGTCTCGCCGGACGCTCCCGCGTCCGACTTTCTTCTGAAGTTCCCTGGTCTGGCTCGCGTGTTTTAAATGGTCGCCTGGGACCATCGATCTGACGATCTTCAAAGGGACGTTGGCGTTCGTTTCTGAAACTTGGCTGTAGGGAGGAATCAGTGGCGCGCTTCAACCTTGAGATCTCTTGTGGTGTGAGCGGACGCGATTCCCCGGGCGGCAAATCGAGTTCCAATGGCCCGTACCGAACGCGTCGGATCTTTTCCACGTGATGTCCGATCTCTTCGAACATCTTGCGTATCTGCCGGTTGCGCCCTTCATGCAACGTAACTTCGAGCCAGGGATTGTCGGCCTCTTTGATCACGCGAATCTGAGCCGGCGTCGTGCGCACACGCCGCTTCGGGTCGCGTTCCTCGGCAATCGTCACGCCGGCGCGAAGTCTCCGAAGCTCCTCTTCTTCAGGCTGCCCGGCAACTTTGACCAGGTAGGTCTTCGGAATATGCGAGGCGGCCTTCATCAGCTTGTGCGCCAAGTCTCCGTCATTGGTGAGCAGCAGTAGTCCCTCGCTGTTGAAGTCGAGACGCCCGATGGGGTAAAGACGCGCTCTGCTGCGCACAAGCTCCATCACGGTTGGCCGACCTTCCGGATCGGACACGGTAGTCACGTATCCTCGCGGCTTGTTGAGGGCGAGATACTCATGCTGTTCGGGACCTTTTAGAAGCTTGTTATTGACGCGAATGGAGTCGCTATCAGGATCAGCCTTTGTTCCCATTTCGGTAATGGTCTTGCCGTTCACGGAAACCAGTCCTGACTGGATCAGCTCTTCAGCTTTGCGGCGGGACGCAATGCCCGCATTCGCGATGATTTTTTGCAGGCGCTCAAGAGGCATGAAGAGTTCCGTTCACTGCTTACTCGTTGCTCGCGCGAGGTGTTTCGATGTTCTTCTCGTCGTAATTGCTTTCCGTGTCGGCCTGCTCCGGAGACCGCTCGGGCACTCCAATCCCATCGGCCACGGCTCCGCCGGTAGGGAACAGATCATTCTGCGCAGCGGCAGTGAGCTTTTCAAACTCTTCGATGCTGGGAAGTTCACTCAGGTCTTTAAGCCCGAAGCGCAGCAGGAAGTCCTTTGTTGTCTTGTACAGGATGGGGCGACCGATCACCTGTTTCCGTCCAGCAGTGGTAATGAGTTTGCGAGAAATCAGGCTCGCGAGGACGCCACTAGAATCGACGCCGCGAATCTCGCTGATCTCCGGCCCGGTAACCGGTTGCTTATATGCAATCACCGCCAGAGTCTCGAGCGCTTGCAGCGAAAGCCGAATCGGGGGCTTCAGGCTTTTAGCGAAGGAGCGCACGACATCGTGATGCTCGGGCTTGGTGGACATCCGATATCCGCCGGCAACCTGGCGGATCTCCATGCCATGATCCGACGACTCATATTCAGCCGCGAGCTGTTCGAGAATTTCACGCACACGACGACGGCCGCGATCGCGCTGCTGCTTTGCTTCTTGCTTAGCATCAACGAGTGTCTGCTCGGCCTCAGCTATCGGTTCGGCTTCCCGCTCAGCCCCGTCGATCGGCAGCACGTTATCGACATGTTGGGGAGACTGCTCGGCTGAGATCTCGTCGGCAACGACCTCCATGATCTGATCGATGGTTGCTGGCTCTTCGGCGGCGTAAATGATGGCTTCGATTTTGGCTTTAAGGCTCATGCGTAGCTTCTAAGCTCCTAAGCAGCTAAGCTGCTTAGCTCATTTCCAGTCGTCCCTGACGCTTGCTCCTTCGGACATTACGGCTTCGAAGTTTTCCTGTTTCTTGATGAATATCTCGCCGAACACTGCGTCCTGGCGCAACAGAATCGCCTGCAGACGCACTAGTTCAAGTAATGCCAGAAATGTGCAGATCAGAGCGTTGCGTGACTGCATCGGCTGCAGCAGACGCTTGAGGCGGAGCGGCTTCTCTTCGAGCAATAGACGCCGGCGAAGATAGTCGATCATCTGGCCGACCGTCACCGCGTCCTCGTTTACCTGAATCACCGGACGCTCGCGCAGCCGATCGAGGATGCTCTGAAAAGTGCGCACGAGATCGACCACGTCAGCGGCCATTTCCGGCTCTGCGCCTTCGTCTCCCTTGAATTCCTTCAACGCCGGATTCGTCCACACGGCTTCTTCGATTTGCTGCTTCTGCAGCAGCATCTGCGCGGCGTTCTTGAACTTTTCATGTTCAAGTAAACGTTCAACTAATTCGTTTCGAGGATCGTCCTGTGCTTCGGCCGGCGCATCAGGATCACGCGGCAACAGCATCTTCGACTTGATGTGAATCAGCAGCGCGGCCATGTAGATGAACTCGGCTGCAACATCGACATCGAGCTGCTTCATCCTCTCGACGTATCCCAGGTACTGCGCAGTGATTTTTGCAATGGGAATGTCATAGATATCGATGTCCTGCTTGCGAATGAGATCGAGCAGGAGATCGAGCGGTCCCTCATAGATCTGTCCTACGGAAATTGCGAAAGGGAATTCGCTCGGTTCGCGTTTGATGGTGCGCGTTTCTGACATTCAACTCAGCTTCTTATTCAGCTGCTCCCTGTGACGGCTGTTCGTACTCCTTTGACATCTTCATCGCGGCGCGCACTTCTTCCATCGTAGCTTTAGCGGCGCGGCTTGCCCGCGTTGCACCATCTCCGAGCAGATCCCAGGCCTTGCGCGGATTTTGTTGGTACTTCCGACGGCGCTCCTGCATTGGATTTAGTACTTGCACCAGCGCGTCCGCGGCCCAACTCTTGCATTCGATGCAGCCGATTCCGGCGCTGCGGCATCCGGCATAGACCTTCTGCAGTGTATCGCTAGAACTGAAGATTTTGTGCACATCTCCGACTGGACAAACATCAGGATTGCCCGGATCCGTTCTGCGCACGCGCGCTGGATCAGTGACCATGGTCTTGAGCTTCTGCCTGATAACTGGTTCAGGATCGCTCATGAGAATCGAATTGCCATAAGACTTCGACATCTTGCGCCCGTCAGTTCCGGGCAGCTTCGGTGAGGGCGTCAGCAGCGCCTGAGGTTCAGGAAACACATAAGTGCGCTGCGGATCTTTGTCGCCCGCCTTGACTACTCGTGGATAAAAACCGTTGAAGCGGCGCGCGATTTCGCGCGTGATCTCGATGTGTGGCACCTGATCTTCTCCGACCGGCACGAAGTCAGCCTGATAGATCATGATGTCGGCCGACTGCAGCAACGGATAGCCAAGAAATCCATAGGTGTTCAGGTCTTTGTCACCGATATTTTGCTGCTGCTCTTTATACGTCGGCACACGCTCCAGCCATCCCAGAGGCGTAATCATTGATAGCAGCAGGTGCAACTCCGCATGCTGCGGCACGTGCTACTGTATAAACATTGTGCACTTCTGCGGATCGAGACCGGCGGCAAGATAATCGAGCATCACCTCAATCGAGTTTTGCTTGACGCGCGAAGTGTCGGCGTAGTCGCTCGTTAACGCGTGCCAGTCGGCGATGAAGAAATAGCAGTCGTAACGCTCCTGCAGCTTTACCCAATTGGCCAGCGCGCCGACGTAGTTGCCCAGGTGCAGCTTTCCGGTTGAGCGCATGCCGCTGAGGATGCGCTGCTTGCGTCCGGATAAGCCCTGGTTCTGATTGAGAATGGAAGATTGCGGAGAGGCCTGGTCCATCAAAGTCTCAGTAAACGATAGTCGAAAAGATTCATCGCTGATCCAAGAATAGCGCCGAGAAAATTTCCGCCAAACAGTACAAGCAGCCACAGCAAGGAGATGCCGGCGATATCGAAGCCGCGGCGAATTCGCTCAGGCAGAAGATGGCGGATCACATGACTGCCGTCCAGTGGCGGCAAAGGAATCAAATTGAAGATACCAAGCAGCAGATTCAGTTCCAGGGCCAAATGCAAGAACAACGCGATTGGCATCAGCGAAGAGGAGGTGTCGAAGAGGCCATTTTGTGCCAGCGACTTCACAATGAGCAGGCCCGTTGCAGAGCTCTTCGCGATCAGCACTAATACAAGAAAGCAACCTATAGCGATGCAGAAATTGCTGATCGGGCCTACCACCGCGGTGAGCACATCATCGAGTACCGGATTCTTGAAATTGCGCGTGTCGACCGGGGTCGGCTTGGCCCATCCAAGCAGCGGGACTCCTGTGATTGCTGCGATCGCCGGAAGCAAGATAGTTCCCACAATGTCGATGTGGCGCAAGGGATTCAATGAGACACGTCCAAGCATGCGCGCAGTAGGATCGCCCAATCGGCTCGCCATCCAGGCGTGCGACGACTCATGCACGCTGATCGCGAACAGAAACACCACGATCTCGAATGGAATTATGACTAACTTGAAATTCATCTTTGGAAATTTTGATGCTATCAGGTATAGGGGACAGGGAACAGGCAACAGGGAACAGGGAATAGGGGACCCATCAAATATTAGCCAAACGCGAGCGGATTTTGCAGGACGCGCGTGGTATTTGAGAAATGCACAGAAAGTTCCAAAGATTCGAGAGACGCGAACACGACCCGATCACCCAATCTTCTTGCCCTGGTCCCTGTCCCCTGTTCCCTGTAACCTGTCCGGCGCTATCGTCTTCACCTTCACTGCCCTCGCTGGAACTCCCGCTACCACGTTGAACGGAGGCACGTCTTTCGTCGCGACCCCCATAGAGCCGACTAGTCCATGCTCACCGACTTTGACTCCACTCATCACCGTTGCGTGATAAGTGATGCGCGCCTTGGGGCCGATCTCGGTCTTCTGGTTGGTAATAATCATGGCGTCGTTCAAATCATGTTCGTGCGAATAGACGTTAGCGTAGTCGGAAATGGAGCTGCCTTCGTGAATGATGAGCTCGCCACGGTCATCCAGCAGCACGTATTTGTGAATGACGCAATTATCCTCGATCGTCAGGTTGTAGCCGAACGACACCTCGATCCCGTGAAACAACTTCACGTTCTGTCCGATGTGTTTGAGCACGTGCTTGGCAACCATGTAGCGCATTCGGTAGCCAAGCCAGTGGTTGAGGCCCAGCGGAGAACGGTCGAACATCATCCAAAACCAGATCAGCGGCTTGCGGGGCTCGTATCTCTTTGGGTCGACATCTCCATAGTATTCGGGCTCCAGTGTGGCATTCCGTGGATCGAAGGAGTGCGTCAGCGCCCGCGCCGCGAGCTGTGACGTGACAGAAGCATTGTCATAAGGTTCATTCTCGTCTTCGAGAACGTACGGGCGTCCGAGATAGATCTGATGCAAGGCATCCCGGACAATCAGGCTGCGATGCACCGGATCAGAATTAGCAAACTCTCCGTCTAGATAATCGACCAAGGCAAGAAAGCTCTTTTCAGCATCCGGATGAAAGGTTCGGTATTCGTAGCGAGGCATGAGCGATGGCCTGCGAGGAACCCGAAGATTCTACAGGATGGTCCGGTGACCCGACTCTCACATCTCCTGCTATCCTTCGCTTCAGGCATGCATCCATCCGATCTGCTGCGCAGATACTTCGCTGAGTATGGCTACTGGACTGTAGCTGTCGTCTTACTTCTGGAGAATGCGGGCATTCCCCTTCCGGGAGAAACGACTCTCCTCTTCGCTGCGGCGCTGGCGTTCTCTGAGCATCGGCTTACATTGGGGGGAGTAATTGCGGTGGGTGTGATCGCTTGTACTCTAGGCGACAATCTGGGCTACTGGATTGGACGTCATGGAGGACGTCCTCTGCTGGATCGCCAGCGGCGGGTGTTCCGCATCTCCGAACAGCATCTTGCTCGCGGAGAGCGCTTCTTTCGCCGCTATGGGACTTTTACCGTCTTCTTGGCTCGGTTCATTTTCGGGCTGAGGATTCTGGCTGGTCCTTTGGCGGGCGTTCTGAAGATGCCCTGGAACAAGTTCCTGCTCTTCAACTTTCTTGGCGCGGCGCTCTGGGTATCGATAGTAGCATCGCTCGGATATTTCTTTGGAAGCCGTTGGGAATGGCTAATGA